>NZ_CP031230.1:1200000-1500000 GCF_003351785.1 Sporosarcina sp. PTS2304 | reverse complement strand
AAATGCAATGTCTGCAAGCTTTGTCGTATTGTACAGTGAGTAAGGTGCTTGGAAAGTAGAAGATAGTGCAGCGAGTGACTTCTCCACTTCGGGATGCAGTTGATGGGGTTTCAGGCGAATTATTTTTTTTAGCAATACTGAATACTCTTCAGATAATTCGCTAGCTTGTTGTAAAATCTCTTCGGAAAGCTCAGATAGCTCGCTCATTACGAATGCGGTCTGACTATTGATTTTTGCAGCGAGTGAACTGAAACGACTTTCTCTCATTTGCGCTTCATCATTTGTTAAATCCACGCTCACAGCCAATTCTGCATAACTTGCTATTGGAATAATATTTTCTTGTAATTTCCGATAGACATCTAGTGCACTAATTGCAGAAGCCGCATCTGTAATCGTTCCTTTATATGTTGTTTCAAGCGAGGCAGCTTCATCTTGGACTGCTTGAATTGCTTTATTATAAGCTTCTTCATCTGCAAATAAATTTTGCAGATTCCACGTTTCTTTTTCATTCACTTGCGCGCGTTTCGGTAAACTTTTCACCACTATCAATCTCTCCTTCGAATCAATTATTCGGTTTCCGAATTAATAAACAGTATAGTATAAAATATAGAGTGAGTACAAAATTACGGTTTGTTGGAAATGATAAATTCTGTCAGCCAATCTATTTGAAGCGGACCATTTACTACTTCGTAATATAAATGATCATTTTGAATAAGGATCCCTTCTTCTATTAGAATAGTCATGCGATTGCCAGAGTCATCTTGTAGATCGATAGAGAATAGTGGATGATCGTCCAACAAATTCAAAGTATCTGGATCTACACGTACATAGTCATATGCTTGTAAAAATTGTAGCAAACGTTTTACTTCTTCTGCTTGATCTATTTTCCAAGTGACAGCAGGTTGTTCATGAAGACTAGGCTGTTTAAATATAATCGTTGAAAAGGATGCTTCTGTTTGGATCCGTTTTAACGGATGCGACGTAGATTCTTGGATGGTCTGAATCATGACATAAAATCCAAATGTCATTAAAAGGGCCAGTAACACACCACGTATTTTCATCGGATTTCCCTCCTTTACCGTATCTATCTAGTATATGAAAGTAATCGCCAGGATACTCACAAAGGTGAGGTCTACACATACTATGTATACATTTAAGTCGATATTTCAATTTTCGGAATGTATAATAGAAACAATTCATCTAAAGGAGGTTATTATATGAAAGAATATGTAGCAGATGCGATTCAAGATAAGTACCCGGATGATTTTTCTTGGTGTTATGGCTGCGGACGTTTGAATGAAGAAGGAAATCATTTCAGAACAGCGTGGGAAGGGGATCATACAGTTACGTACACATTGCCATCTGAAAAATATACAGCTATTCCTGGCTTTGTTTACGGTGGATTTTTAGCATCTTTTATGGATTGTCACGGCACAGGGTCTTGCGCATTGGCACTTCATAGAAAGAACGGATATGAACCTGAAGATGATGCAGTTCCTCCACGCTTTGTAACGGCATCATTAAACATTACATACAGTAAACCGACCCCTCAGGAACAGGTTCTAAAGGCGGTCGGAAAAGTAACTGAGATCCATCCGAAGAAATGGAAAGTAGATGTAGAAATTTTTGCAGGTGAAGAATTATGTGCAACAGGAGAAGTGATCGGTGTGGTAATGCCTGCATCCTTCACAAATAAATTAGACAACTAGATAAGGTGTGAACAGATTGTATGAACAAATCTTTACATGCGAATAACCCTGTATATCCGATTATGATCGCGATCGCAGTGTGCCATTTATTTAATGATACACTGCAATCTGTCATTCCTGCGATGTTGCCGATTCTTAAAGAAGAGTATCAATTTAGCTATACTCAATTAGGTTTTATTGCGTTTTCATTGAACATCGTTGCCTCTTTACTGCAACCGATCGTTGGATATTTCAGTGACAGAAAACCTAAGCCTTTTGCATTACCGATTGGAATGACATTTTCCCTTGTCGGAATGGCAGGTTTGGCACTCGCTCCAAATTATTCTTTAATTATTATTTCTGTTTTATTCCTAGGTTTGGGTTCTGCCATATTCCATCCGGAAGGGTCGAGAGTAGCCTTTTTATCGGCTGGGAATAAAAGAGGATTGTCACAGTCGATTTATCAAGTAGGGGGGAATTCAGGACAAGCGCTAGCTCCTTTGATCAGTGCATTTGTTCTTGTACCACTTGGGCAAATAGGTGCAGCCATATTCGTTTTAGTGGCAGCGGCGGGTATTGCATTGTTATCTAGAATTTCTTTTTGGTATAAAAAACAATTGGAAGAGGAGCGTTTAGGAAAGCGTAAGAAAGTATTATTGACGACAATGGAAAGTTTAACTAAAAACCAAGTAGTTATTGCTCTCATTCTGCTGATGGTTATTATTTTTGCCCGTTCGTTTTATGTTACGAACATTACAAGCTTTTACGTCTTTCATTTGATAGAAAATTATGGTCTTACGATTGCCAAAGGTCAATTGTATATTTTCTTATTCTTGGCAGTAGGGGCAGTGGGCACATTTTTTGGTGGTCCCATGGCTGATCGAATTGGACGCAAAAATGTAATTTTACTGTCATTAATTGTACCGCTTCCACTTTGTTTACTCCTTCCGTACGCGCCCTTATGGGGTGTGGCCATTTTACTGCTTGTTATAGGATTTTTCTTGATGCTTAGTTTTTCGGTCACTGTCATATATGCGCAAGAACTAGTTCCTTCTAAAATTGGAACGATGGCGGGCTTAACGGTAGGGCTTGCATTTGGTATGGGTGCGATCGGTGCAGTGTTGATCGGACAATTAATTGACTACGCGGGAATATATCAAACGATGATAATTACATCATTCTTACCATTTATAGGGTTGGTGGGGCTAGGTTTACCGCGTGATCAAAAAATAAAAGCGACGTAACTAATGCAAGTATATGATTAAATAGTATTATGATTGACCCTCAATGCGTAGACAACTAATGAAAAGTAGGTGTAACTAATGAAGGTAGTAAATAATATGGCTGAATTGATCGGGAATACGCCGCTAGTAAAGGTTCGCACACTCGGTGAATCAAGCGATGCTGAAGTTTATGTTAAATTGGAATATTTTAATCCAAGTCGAAGTGTGAAAGACCGCGCAGCTTATCAAATGCTTGTCGAAGCAGAAAAAAGTGGACTGCTCACACCAGGCGCTACTATTATCGAACCAACATCGGGTAATACGGGTATTGGTCTCGCGATGAACGCAGCTGCTAAGGGATATCCTGCTATATTCGTCATGCCTGATAATTCAACAATAGAACGGATTAACTTAATGAAGGCATACGGTGCACAAGTAGTTTTGACTCCAAGTGCTGAACGCATGCCGGGAGCCATTGCAAAAGCGAATGAAATTGCACAATCCATTGAAAACAGCTTTATTCCTATGCAGTTTGAAAATGAAGCGAATCCAAATAGTCATCGCCACACGACTGCGGTGGAAATTATAGAAGCGATTGCTTCGATTGATCGTAAACTTACCGCATTTGTTTGTACTTCAGGTACGGGAGGGACGGTGACAGGTACAGGAGAATCTCTTAAACACCACGACCCAAGCATTACAGTACACGTAGTAGAGCCTGCAGGATCTCCTGTGTTGTCAGGAGGTAAACCCGGTAAGCATAAGCTTGTCGGGACAAGTCCGGGTTTCATTCCATCCGTTTTAAATACAACTATTTATGATGAAATTTTCCGTATTGAAGACGAGGATGCGTATAGAACCGTGCGCGAGTTTGCGAAACAAGAAGGTGTGCTATTAGGACCTTCTGGTGGAGCTTCACTATATGCGGCCTTACAAGTAGCGAAACGATTGACGTCTGAAGACACAGTCGTCTGTATCGCGCCTGATTCTGGAGAGAGATATCTATCCAGTGATTTGTTTCAATGATTTCTAAAGAAAAAAGGGCTGTCCGGAAAGTCAGTAATGTCTGATTCTCCGGCCAGTTTTTTTATTGTGATAAAACGTTTATAAAGCCTAACTATCAAACTTTTTGTGGCAGTAAAAATAAAATCATTCAATCAAAAAAAGAAAGTTTGAAATAGTGTTGACAAAACCAACAGGAATGGTAGAGTATATACATAGATAAGCATATGAAGATAGTAGGGATTAAAAATAACCCGTAAAAAGAAAAAGATACATAGGGGGAATTACAATGTACTTATCAATTAATGGAATCGAAAAAAGCTTTCCCCACAAAGAAAAGGGAACAGTAAAAGTTTTAGATCACATTGATTTAGAAGTAGAGAAGGGGCAATTTGTTTCTATCGTAGGTCCTTCAGGTTGTGGTAAATCTACAATGCTATATTTGATTGCAGGTCTTGAAAAAGCAGATGCGGGGACGATTAGTATCAATGGAAATGTTGTGACTGGTTCGGGTTCTGACCGTGTTGTAGTCTTTCAAGAAGCAGGATTATTTCCATGGCTGACGGTACTTGATAATGTGACATACGGATTACTTCTTAAAAAGATGCCGAAAAAAGAAGCAGAAGAAAAAGCGATTGAAATGCTGAAAATGGTTCATTTGGGAAATTACGTACATTCCTATCCGCATCAACTTTCAGGTGGGATGAAGCAACGTGTTTCCATTGCAAGAGCACTCGTTATGGAGCCGGATATTTTGTTAATGGATGAACCGTTTGCAGCATTGGATGAACAGACGCGTATGGTTCTGCATAAAGAATTATTAGATATTTGGAGAAAAACAAAAGTTACTGTTTTTTTCATCACTCATAATATTCGTGAAGCGGTTTTACTGTCACAAAAAATTGTTGTATTCGCGACTCGGCCAGGAAAGATTAAAGCGGTGTTTAATTCGAAAGATTCAAAAGATGGTATTGAACCTAATGACGTAATGTTGAAACTGGAAAAACAGATTTTAGCAGAATTACAAGATGAAATTGAGAAAGTGCTGAAGGAGGAGATGGGCGATGACTACAGCTTTAAGACGAATAGTGTTTCTCGGGATACTAGTGGCGATATGGGAAGTCACATCTAGAGTATCAGAATTACCCGACTTTATGTTTCCGAGTTTCACTCAAGTCATGTCTACCTTATTTTCAGGACTGATCTCGGGTCAAATTTTAATTGCGATAGGGGCGAGTTTAAGCCGCTTGCTCATTGGATTTACGATCGCTTCTGTTCTTGGACTTATATTAGGTTACTTAATATGGCGTTATAAGTTGATTGAAGATACATTAGGTTTTTTAGTTACAGCTTTGCAGTCAATTCCAAGTATTGTATGGTTCCCACTGGCGATTATCTGGTTTGGTTTAAATGATTTTGCTATTTTATTCATTGTAACATTAGGTGCTACATGGACCATGATTGTCAATGCTACTAGCGGATTCAAGAACGTACCAGTACTTTATCAGCGTGTAGCTAAATCTCTTGGATCAGGTGGTTTTCACTTTTTGCGGACAGTCATACTACCTGCATCCGTCCCACAATTAATTTCAGGTTTACGAATTGCTTGGGCTTTCTCCTGGCGCGCGCTTATGGCAGGGGAATTGCTCGGAGCAAGCGTCGGATTAGGACAGTTGCTTGAAGCAGGACGCGCTTTAGGTCAAATGGATTTAGTGATTTCAGTGATGATTATTATCGGCGTCATCGGTACAATTATGGACAATGTATTATTCTTGCGATTGGAAAGAAGTGTAGAAAGAAAATGGGGAATTCGAGCGTAATTCGCTTGATAAGAAAAGGGGAAAGAATATGAAGAAATTATTAGGTGGTTTACTTTCAGCGGTAGCAGTTGTGGCATTATTAGCTGGATGTGGCAATAAAGAAGCAGCAGAAGTAGATAAAAATGAAGTGAAAATTGGTTACTTTCCGAACTTAACGCATATCGCAACGATTATCGGTTTGGAAAAAAATTATTTTGCAGAGGAATTCGGAGAAGATATTAAAATTTCGACGAAGACAGTAAGTAATGGCGGATTGTTCATGGAAGCGATGGCTTCAAACTCAATTGATATCGGAACTGTAGGACCTGGTCCCGTGATTAACTATTTTGTGAAAGATCCAAAATACCATATTGTTTCAGGAGCAGTAAATGGCGGTGCCGTATTAGTGACAGACGGCGATAGTGATATTAAAGAATTAGCTGACTTAGATGGTAAACGTATTGCCATTCCAGTAATCGGTAGTACACAGGACGTAATGTTGCGTAAAGCATTAAAAGACGTTGATTTGAAAGCAAAAGCAAACGGCGGTTCTGTAGAGTTCTTCGCAGCAGCTCCTGCGGATACAGCAACATTATTCATTCAGAATTCAGTAGACGGTGCAGCTACTCAAGAACCATGGGGCTATATTTTACAAAACCAAGCGGGAGGAAAGTTGCTTTTAGATTGGGAAGATTTTGCTTGGGGGAAAGATTCTACAAATACAGTTGTCGCAACGAGTGATAAGTTTTTGGAACATGATAATTTAGTGAAAGCTTATTTATCAGCACATGCCAAAGCAGTACAGTTTGTGCGTGACGAGCCAGAAGAAGCACAGGCACTTGTCGTTAAACATATTAAAGATTTAACTGGCAAGGAACTAGGTGCAGATGAATTAGAAGCAGCATTCAGTCGTATCGAAGTTACTACAGAAGTAAATAAAGAAGTTTTGCAAGAAATGGCTGATATTAGCCAGGAAGCTGACTATATTAAAACGAATGATATTGATGGGTTGATTGACTTAAAAGTAATTTCAGAAATCACATCTAACTAATAGTTTGCGGGATCTTCTCGAGAATCAGTACTATCTGATTTTCTAGGAAGATTCTTTTTTTATGGAGTCAGTTGGGGTTCGTCCAAAAGTTGGAGTTGGGTAAGTGACTTCTCCTGTGCAGTGCAGAAAAATAGTGTACGTGTTAGAATTCTCCCTACAGAACCGGACGCTTTCCTGAGGGGACGCGCCGGACTCGCCAGAAGTGCGTTGGCGATTACGCCTGTCAAGTGCAAAGATGTGCTCCTTCTCGCTGCGCTTCACTCGCAAAAGCCGTCCTTCGCAACGGCTCTTCCTGATCCTCCAGGAGTCGCCGGTTCTTCCGGGAGAATCCTTGAGTTTGTGTCGGGAAGTCAGTTTGTGTTCGTCCAGAAATAGAGTATGGTAAGCTCTACTTCCTGAACAGTGTGGGTGAAGCTTTGGATTGCCTGATTGAATACATATAGAGTCATTGCTTTTTCCACTCAGTCCATCGAAATAGTCATAGTAGCTGATGTTGGTCTTTCACCACATACAAAGAGTGATCAAACTGTCTTGCCTACACAAAGTACGGCTGAAGCTGGAAGACGATCGACTCCGGGAGGGTCAGGTCCACCGCGCCCCCTCCGGAAAGCGTATCGTCTGGAAGCGTAAGCCGCATGACTCTCTAAGTCAACCTCACCACATTCCATCTAAACTTCTACTTTCATGAACGAACACGACATATCAGAAATCTACACTTAGTTTCACTAAATTCAAAGAGCTATTAAACTATCTTACGTATACTAAATTAAGCCGGGAGCTTGCAGAGTACATAATATGGTTGAGCAACAAGTTTGAAAAATTATGCTACTATATATAGAGAACGTAATTTCGTATGTAAGGAAGGATGAGAGAGATGCTAGCAGATCTATTGAGGGAGTCAAAGCGTACGATTGTTTATACGGGTGCAGGAATGTCGACAGAAAGTGGATTGCCAGATTTTCGTTCTTCTAAAACAGGTATGTGGGAAATGGAAGACCCATCAAAAGTAGCAAGTGTCACTGCGCTCAATCAACACGTGGAACAGTTTTTTCAGTTTTATAAACACCGTGTACTTGCCGCGAAAGGCACGGGTCCTCATCAAGGTCATAAAATTTTAGCGAAATGGGAACGTGAAGGTGTAATAAAAGGTATTATCACCCAGAATGTGGATGGCTTTCATACGATGGCCGGTTCTAAAAATGTCATGGAATTACATGGCACGTTACGTAAAGTACATTGCGAAACTTGTGGACAAGTGTATGATAATGAACGTTATGAAAATGATGAATTCTATTGTGAATGTGGCGGGAAATTACGTCCATCTGTCGTGTTATTTGGTGAAATGCTACCTGAAGAACCATTTCTTCAAGCGATAGTTGAAAGCGAAAAAGCAGATTTATTTATCGTACTCGGATCCTCATTAACAGTCACGCCAGCAAACCAATTCCCGCTGATAGCTAAACAATCAGGAGCCAAACTTGTCATTATTAACTTAGAACCAACTGAATTAGATTATTTGGCAGACTTGGTCGTTCATGAACGGAAGATTGGTGAAGTGCTATTAGAAGCAAATGATCTATTATTACATTAATTTTAGAGACAAAGGAGTGTCACGTTTGAAAATATTCCATACAGCTGACTGGCACCTTGGGAAATTAGTCCAAGGTGTCTATATGACAGAAGATCAGCGTTACATACTGCAAGCGTTCATCAAGGATATTAAGAAAGAAAAACCAGATGTAATCATTATTGCAGGAGATATATATGACCGTGCAATTCCGCCAACTGACGCTGTGGGATTGTTAAATGAAGTATTGCAAGAAATTGTTATGAACCTGAAAATCCCTGTGCTTGCCATTGCTGGAAACCATGATAGTCCAAGTCGTTTGCACTTTGGCAGTACGTTTATGAAAAATCAAGGTCTATTTATAACAGGCGAACTACATGCAGAGTTAGCACCAATCACTCTATCAGATTCTCACGGAGAGGTGCATTTTCATCTCGTGCCTTATGCAGATCCATCAATCGTTAGTCATGTATTTGAAGATGAATCAGTCACTAGTCATCAACGAGCGATGAGGAAAATTATTGACATGATAAATAAAAAGAAAGATGAAAGTGCAAGACACGTTTTTATTGGTCATGCGTTCATTACACCACATGGTGAAAAAGAAGAAAATACCAGTGATGCTGAAAGACCGCTATCTATCGGTGGAGCAGAATATGTTTCATCAGACCTATTTGAGCAATTTCATTACACAGCGCTCGGTCATTTACATCGGTCGCATTTCGTTGGCAATGAAACGATACGCTATTCAGGGTCCCCTTTAAAATATTCTATTTCTGAAGAAAACCATCAAAAAGGATATTTGCTTGTTAATTTACTGGGAGATGGTCAAGTTGAAATTGAAAAAAAGTACCTCACTCCATTACATGATGTCCGTACAATAGAAGCCACAATGGAGGAACTCCTCGCGATGACACCAAATGAAGACTATGTATTTGTGAAACTGCTGGATACGGTGCCTGTTATTCAACCGATGGAAAAGATTCGTTCTGTTTTTCCAAATGCTATGCATGTTGAGCGAAAACAATTCGTTTCATCGACAGACAGCTTAGGTAGTACAGTAGATGTCGAAAAGCGTCAAGATGATCGAGAAATGTTTTCTTCTTTTTATAAAGAATTGCTGGGAGAAGAGGCGGATGAAGAGACGACTAAATTATTCGAAGAGATATTATGGGAAGTGAATGGGGAGGATAACGCATGAAGCCGATACAACTAACGATGACAGCGTTTGGGCCATATAAAGATACAGAGGTCGTGGATTTTCGTGACTTGAAAGAACACCGGTTATTCGTTATTTCAGGTAAAACAGGAGCGGGAAAGACTACGATTTTTGATGGAATTTGTTTTGCGTTGTATGGTCAGGCGAGTGGAGAAGATCGTACGGATACGAAAGCGCTGCGGAGTCAGTTTGCGGATGATGCTGTTCAGTCAACAGTCGAGTTGATTTTTGATATTCATCAGCGGAGATTTCATGTCTTACGTCAAATACCTTATAGAAAACAAGGCAATAAATCGGATACACTTGGTCGTTGTGAGTTATATGAAATGAAAGAAGGACAATCCATTCCTGTAGTGGATCGGCAAATTGTTACTGAAGTAAATGAAAAAATAGAGCAGTTACTCGGATTTACACATGCACAATTCAGTCAAATTATGATGCTGCCCCAAGGAGAGTTTCGTAAGTTTTTAACGTCTGATACGACAAATAAAGAAGCGATTATGCGGAAAATCTTTAAGACAGAACCTTATCAAAAACTAGTAGAACGACTAAAAGGGAAAAAAGAAGAAGCTTATAGTGCGTATATACAGGAAAAACAAATGAGTGATACGATTCTTCATCAAATTCCAGCAAAGTTGCCTAAAAGAGAGTCTATATTATTTAACGAATTAACATCAGAATATCCGAACTATAATCAAATTATGCTAGGTCTTCACGAAGAGCACTTACACTACACACAACAATCTGCTGAATGTCATAAAGAATATGCAACTCTTTATAAATTGCACGACGTAAAACAAAAAGAATTATACAGTGCACGCTATAGTAACGAACAATGTAAAGCGCTTGCTACACGTCAGCAGGAGCTTACGCAACTTGAAGAACAAGCAGAAGAAATGAGGCTTTTCAAGCAACAGCTTCAAGCGGCAGAGCGTGCGGCCATGCTAGAAGACTTGGAACAACAAGTTCAAACAAATACAGTGGAGCTGAAACATAAAGAAAACAGCTATAAAGAAGCAGTTGAAATGCTGACGACGGCAAATCAAAAATTAGCGGAAATAACAGTAAATCATTCAGAACAACAAGCAAAGGAACGAGAGCGTACAGTAATTAAAGAAGAGCTTACACAATTAAAAAGCTTTTTACCAACTGTCTCTGGTCTAACTTTGCAGCTTCAAGAAATAGAAGGTCTACATAAAAATGTGAAGCAGATTGATAGCCAATTACAACGGGTTCTTCAAGAAATAGAAAAACAACAAAACATCATTACTTCACAAAAGAATGAAATAAACGAACTTGAAAGTACATTGGAAGAATATGAGTATTTCGTTGATCAATTATCCGCTGTAACTGATATTGCCAAACGTGTAAAACACTATCACTACCAACAGTCGGTGTTTAACGAAGTAGACGAGCAGTATAAAACGGCTACGTCTGAATATGAAAGGAGTACAGTTACTTACGAGAAGCTTGAGAGCCTTTGGTTAAGTAATCAAGCAGAGCTATTAGCATCTTCATTACATGCAGGAGAAGCGTGTCCAGTATGTGGTAGTCAGGAGCACCCTGCAAAGGCAGTACAAACCAATGAGCAACAAGTAACTAAACGAGAAGTAGACGAAGCGAAGAAAGAATTGCAAGTAAAAGTTCAATATTTTCATGTAAAGCAAGTGGAAAGACAACAACTACTCCAGCGATTAGAAATAATAGAGGTAGAGTTTGCAGAGCAACATGTCGATTTAGAGCATGATTATGAGAAAGATCAACTGGAATTATCGCAGAAAGTAGCTGTTTTACGGAAAAATCGGGAAACTTTAAAAGGTAAAAAAGTAACAAATGAGCGATTGGAAACCGCCCAAGAAACACAGAAAGAAAAATTGAAAGAATTACAACAACTGCGCAACGATAGAAATAGTGAGTGGCAAACTAAACAAGCGCTCTATACTCATTCGATTTCAACTATCCCTGAGGAAATTAGGGAACTTTCGGACTTACAACGAAAAATTAAAGAAAAAGAGCAACTTAGTGAACGACTGGAAGACGCTTGGACACGAGTTCAGCAACAACTTAACGAAGCTATCAATGCGCAAACAAAGCTTGAGTCACGTCAGCAAATGGAAAAGCAGGCTGTTGCTGAAATGGAAGGAAAGGCGATAAACAGTAAACATACTTTTGAAAAGCGCCTTAAAGAACAAGGATTTGATTCGGAAACAATGTATCAAAAGGTGAAATTAGCTATTGATCGCAGAAAGGAAATACAGCATATTCTACAATCCTATGAACAACAGCTACATACAGTAAAAACAACAATCGAAGAGTTAATGATCGCAACGGAAGGAAAACAACTTGTAGAACTGGATATAATTGAACAACAGGTTCAGCAAGCAAAAGAACAGTATGAGAAAGCATTAACAGTATACAATCAAATGGAAGCATGGAAACTAGCGGCAGATGACTTCTATAAGCAACTGGAAATGAGTAAATCACGTATTGTTTCATTAGAAGAAAATTTTGGGAAAGTAACGAACTTATATGATGTTATACGTGGTCAGAATCGATTAAAGATTTCATTTGAGCGCTATATTCAAATCGAGTATTTGGAGCGGATCATTCAAGCTGCAAATATACGTTTACGAGAATTGTCTAATGGTCAATACGAATTGGTTCGAAGTGATCGCCAAGAGACACGTGGAAGGCAGAGTGGACTTGGGATAGACGTTCACGATGCATATACAGGACAAACGAGAGATGTAAAGACTTTGTCAGGGGGAGAGAAGTTTAACGCCTCTCTCTGTTTAGCCCTAGGAATGGCCGATGTCATTCAAAGTTTTCAAGGTGCTGTGCGGATGGAGACTATGTTCATTGATGAAGGATTTGGAGCGCTTGACGAGGAAGCTGTACAGAAAGCTATAGATACGTTAATCGCACTTCAACAGTCAGGAAGAATGATCGGTGTAATTTCACATATTGAAGAGATGAAAGAGGCGATTCCTGCCACTTTATTAGTGACGAAAATGAAAGAAGGGTATAGTAAAACCAAATTAATTTTAAGTTAAATAAACAAATAAGTTGAGTGAATGATATTTAACCTCAAAAGTATCCAAGGAGGTAATCCTTTGTATACTTTTGAGATTTTTAATTTTGAATATATAAATTTCTTTATCCAGCATAAATAAAATGGAAAATTTAAGTATAATGATTCGCAACACGTGTTATTTAGAGGTAAAACAAGCGCGCATATTAAAAGAATCATCTACTCAAATGAGTTGTAATCATATCGATATATATAATAGAAGGAACTCCATTGAATATAACTGATTAAGTAGTCAGTAAGTTAGCAATAAAACCAATAATTAAATGATTTCCAGATGTATTGATTTTCTACTTGCGTCAGCGTACTATGGGAATACGCAATATATCGCATACATAATTTATAGTCGCTAGTAGGAGGATTTTTTGCCGCATGGAGAAGAAATTGTCATTTTCGTCAAGTCTCGTTATAGGAGTTATGTTATTCGCTTTATTTTTTGGAGCAGGTAATTTGATTTTTCCTGCAGAATTAGGTCAGTTGGCTGGGACAAACACTTGGAACGCTATGTTAGGATTTTTGATTACTGGAGTCGGGTTACCTTTTCTAGGTATTTTGGCTATTGGGTTCTCAGGAAAGAAAGATTTGCAGGATCTTGCCAGTCGAATTCATCCGGTGTACGCAATTATATTTACTGCTATATTATATTTAACTATCGGACCGTTTTTTGCGGCTCCTCGTACAGGTGCAGTGGCATTTGATATTGGTGTCGCACCTTTTCTGAAAGAACAAGTAATCGATTCAGCGCGTTTAATTTTCACTATCGTGTTTTTTGGAATAAGTATGTGGTTATCACTTAATCCTGCGAAAATCGTTGATCGTGTAGGTAAATACTTGTCACCACTCATTATTATTATATTAATTGGTCTAATTAGTATGACGTTATTACATCCTATGGGGACTATTCAATCTCCTCAGGAGCTGTAT
This sequence comes from Sporosarcina sp. PTS2304, assembly GCF_003351785.1. Taxonomy (GTDB): domain Bacteria; phylum Bacillota; class Bacilli; order Bacillales_A; family Planococcaceae; genus Sporosarcina. The sequence goes on along the minus strand of NZ_CP031230.1, from coordinate 1,486,439 downwards.
GCAGACAACTCGTTCTTCACAGGTTTCTTGGATGGGTATAATACAATGGATGCACTAGCTTCACTGGTGTTTGGAATAATTGTTATAAACGCTTTACATGCAATGGGTATAAAGAGTAAAAAACAAATTTTGACATCGACTGCAAAGACAGGATTTGTTGCTGCTGGATTTTTAGCGGTAATTTATTTAGGAATTGCATATTTGGGTGCTACATCTGTCGAGCCATTCGGTTATTTGAATGGCGGGGGGCCTGTTTTAAGTCAGACAGCATCGTACTTGTTGGGATCTAGTGGACTTGTATTGTTAAGCGTGGTTATTATGTTAGCATGTTTAACAACTGCTATCGGTTTGTTAACAGCTTGCGGGGAATACTTCCATTCAATCATTCCTCGCATTAGTTATAAAGTATATGTTGTATTCTTTTCGTTATTTTGCCTGACTGTTGCCAATTTCGGATTAGATAATATTATTAACTATTCTTTACCAGTACTCGTATTACTTTATCCACTTGCTATGGTTCTGATGTTATTAACATTTGCTGGTCCTTTATTCGGTCAATCTAAAATCGTTTATCAGACTGCGACGCTTACAGCATTTCTCATTAGTGTGATTGAAGCTCTAGTGAAGTTTTATACGTTAATTAAGAAAAAAATGCCGAATTGGCTAGAGTATATTCAAAATGTGTATATAGAATATATACCATATTATGAGCAAGGTATCGGTTGGTTAGTGCCAGTTCTAGTAGTTTCGCTGATTGTATCTCTTCTGTCAGTACTAGTTAATAAAACATGCCGATAGAACATATGTAAGAAAAACTAATCATGTACCGTTATAAATCCTGTTAAAAATTTTATGTATAATAACAAAGTTAAACAATAAAGGGGCTGTCCAGAAAGTCAGTGAGAACTGAGTTTCTGTGACAGCCCTTTTTCTCGTGAAACGAATAGAAGAATCCTCTCTTCGCCGTTCCTTTCCGTTCTAGGCGGACGCGTTCGGGAGGGGTCGCCTTCCACTCCAATCGATATCTTGCTTCAAATAGGTACAAAAAAATCGCCCTTTCTAGTAGAATAAAGTTACCAAACCCACTCTACGAAAGGACGATTTTTTATGCGCAATCCAAAGATTACTTACGAACAGTACACCACAGAACAACTCACTTTTTCTATAGAAGAACCTACGGCACTCCCTTATTTTTTGTACCAATTCGCTTTGTAACAATCATTATGCATTGACTTGTTCTACAGAGTAAAATTCTTCTATTGCGCGTAACCAGTTCTCACGCATCACTTTCGTCACTTGTTCACCGTCACGGGCGTTCATTAGGTCGATAATTTGGTCGTGTTCTACAATGGACTTTTCCGTCAATATAATAGAGTTGTGAAAAAATAATCTACGAACATGTGCTTGTAGAGAGACGAGCATTGAAGAAATATAAGAGTTATCTGCAGTGTCTACAATTATTTGATGGAATTGCTCATCTATTTTTAAAGCTTGGAAATAGTCTTCTTTTTCCACAGCGTGAGCGAAGCGTTTATTTGTATCTCGCAGTTTTTTGATGACATTGTCAGTTAAGTTAGGGATAGCCAGTTCCGCTGATAATGCTTGTAATGCTGCTAATGGGGGAAGCAAATCGGAAATAGATTCACGATCAACTTCAGTGACTTGTGTAGCTTTTCCAGGAAACATTTGAACGAAACCTTGAACTTCTAACAGTTGAAGAGATTCACGTATAGGTGTTCGGCTGACACCTAACGCTTCAGCAAGTTCGACATCGTTCAGTTTTTCACCCGGTTGAAGTGTGCCATCAATAATCCACTTTTGCAACTGACTAAATGCATTTTCTTTCGCAGTCTTACGTACAGGTTGTGCGTGGTTAGTAGGTATAGGCAAAATATCACACCATCTTTCTCTAGTATAAGTCTGTTTTATAAGGTCATTTCCTTATAAGCCGATATACAATATACTACATCTTTTTACTGTTATTGAACAGTGTTATTATTTTTAACTGGAAAAAAGAACGTTAAATTCTAAGGGAATCAAAAAACATTTCACGTGGTTTTAAAATTGTTCTTGTAACTTTGATACGCTTTTGGTAGATTAATGTCTATACCAATTCGCGATATTTCGATAGATTTAATTTTACAAATCTTCAAAAAAAGGTATTGCAAAAGAAGTAAACCTTTGGTATTGTTTACATGTGTACTATAACAAAAGGTTGTCTTAACCCGCTGTGACATATTATCTATTTAATTAGATGTTGAAAGCGGTTTCAAGACGAATGGGGGGATTTTCTAACGTTTTACTTGCTGAACTCAATATAGAAAGGGGATTAATCAAATGGCTAATCAAACAACACGTGGGAAGTCTACACTAGATTATGAGAAAATTGTTCAAACAGATGATTTCAAAGCATTGGTGAAAAGAAAGCAAACGTTTTCACGTCCTTATGTTATCTTTTTCTTCGCTGCTTACTTTGCACTACCACTATTGACAGGGTATACAACAATATTAGAAAAACCTGCAATCGGGGCTATGAACTTCACTTGGATTTATGCATTTTCAATGTTCGTAATGGTATGGGTATTCACTTCCATCTATATGAATAAAGCGAAACATTTTGATACTGACGTAGATAAGATTATAGAGAAAAACGTTCTAAAATAAGGGGGTTGTGTTCATGAGTATGATTTCATATGTTATTTTCTTCTCAGTAATTGTGTTAACACTTTACATTACATACTGGGCAGCTAAGCAAACAACTACAGCGAGTGATTTCTATACGGCTGGAGGATCATTGACTGGTTGGCAAAACGGTATGGCTATTGCGGGTGACTACTTATCAGCTGCATCATTCTTAGGGATTGCGGGTGCAATTTCATTAAACGGATTCGACGGTTTCTACTATAGTATCGGTTGGCTTACAGCTTATCTTGTTGTGCTATTCTTAATCGCTGAACCACTACGTAACTTAGGTAAATTTACAATGGCAGATATGATTGGTGCTCGTTTTGGCGCGAAGAAAGTGCGTGGTGCTGCAGCATTAAACACGATCACAATCGTTATGTTCTACATGCTTGCACAATTAGTTGGTGCCGGTGCTCTTATTAAATTATTATTTGGTATTGAATATTGGATTGCGGTTCTTATTGTTGGAACAATGATGTTAATTTACGTTCTATTCGGTGGAATGACTGCAACAAGTTGGGTGCAAATCATTAAAGCTATTCTATTGATGGCTGGTACGATCATTATTTCATTCTTAGTACTTATGAAATTCAATTTTAACTTCATCGGTATGTTCGATGCGATGAAGACAGCTACTCCACACGGTGAAGCATTCCTTAACTCCGGAGTTGTTTATAAAGATACTGTTGGATTAATTTCTGTATTAATTGCACTAGTTTTAGGTACTGCTGGTCTTCCACACATCTTAATGCGTTTCTTCACAGTTAAAGATGCGAAAACAGCACGTTCTTCAGTTATTTATTCAGTTTGGATCATCGGTATTTTCTATGTATTGACCATCTTCCTTGGATTTGGTGCAGCTAAATTCGTTGGAGCAGATGCGATTATCGCAGAAAATGCTGCTGGTAATATGGCAGCGCCAATGCTTGCCGGTGTACTCGGTGGAGATGCGCTTGAGTCATTCGTAGCAGCAGTTGCATTCGCTACAATCTTGGCGGTAGTTGCAGGTCTAGTACTTTCTGGTGCTTCTGCAATCGCTCACGATATTTATGGACAAATCTTCAAGAGCGGTAAAGTAACAGAGAAGGAGCAAGTAAATGCAGCGCGTTGGGCTTCTATCGCAATCGGTGTGTTCTCTATCCTTCTAGCATTAGGTTCTGAAAAGTTAAACGTAGCGTTCTTAGTATCACTAGCTTTCTGTGTTGCTGCATCCGCTAACGTTCCTACAATTCTATTAACAATTTATTGGAAGAAATTCAACACTACAGGAGCTGTAGCTTCAATGCTTACAGGTTTGATCGTTGCATTAGTATTAGTTGCTATTAGCCCTAGTGTTATGAACCCAGTTGAAGGAGCTACTCTAATCACTGGTAATCCAATTTTCCCTTACGCTAACCCGGCCATAGTGTCCGTACCAGCAGGCTTCCTAGCTGCATGGATTGGTACAATGATTGGTGCGAAGCGTGTAGAAAAAGATGAAATCACGTATGCAGAGGTTCGCTTCAAAGCAGAAACTGGATACAAAGAGCTTGATATCTAATCCTTTCTAACATTCAACTAACGCTCCCTCTTCTACTAGTTATTTAGAAGAGGGAGCTTTTTTGTACTGAATGACGTAACTAGATAATAAAATATAACGCTTCAATCATATAGTTGTTTTATATGAGTCATTCAATGCTAAGAGGAGGTTTTAGAATGTTACAGACGATAAAAGACCGTGAGTTATATGAAAGAATCCATAATAATCCTTTGTTTGTAAGTACGACTGAAGAAGAATTTGATGAGTTATTAATGGCTTGTAAACTAAAGTTTTATGAAAAAGTTGAGAAGTCTAATTACTTCAAAACCCCACAAGAAGGTTTATTACTCGTTTTGCAAGGTTCGGCAGAAGTGTTGATTGAAGGACAAGATGGCAGTTCCGTCATGCTTGAAATGATTCAGGAAGATGAAATAATCGGTTTTTCCAACTTTGCTTATTATTTAGGAGAAATGGCTAGACCTCTCGATAAACATCATATTGATATGGAAGTAGCTGAAAACTCTATTTGTCTTCAAGTACCTTATGAAGTGATCAAGAGTCGGATGGATGATCAAAAAGTGCGGGATTTTGTATTGCGTAAAATGTCGTTGCGCTTATCAAATGTGTATACCTCGTTAGGTGAACAAGTTCGTTTAGCGGATGAATACGGGGAAAGTGAACCTTATGTTCGTCGGGTTCAGGATTTCATGAGTAGTCCGGTCATAACAATCCATGCAGAAGCAACAACTAAAGAAATTGCGGAGCTGATGATCAGTCGTTCAGTTAGTTCGATTATTATAACTGACAAAGCAGGTAAATTATTAGGTATCGTGACGGAAAAAGATTTAGTAGATCGCGTGATTGCTGGGGGTGGATCACCTACTTTATTACTCGCTAAGGATATTATGACGAAAAAACCCCATACTGTTAAAGTAACAGATTATTATTATGAAGCATTAACTAAGTTTTATAAACACGGTATAAAACATCTGCCGGTCGTTAAAGCTGGCAAGCCTGTTGGAATTGTAACCTTCGCTACGTTAATAACGAAGCGTGACAGAAACTCAATGAATATATTAAAGACGATTGAAGAATCGTCATTTGAAAATTTACCAGTCGTAAAAGCCGCTATTTACGACGTATTATCAAATTTAATTCAAGACGAAATTTCAACGATTCATACATTAGAAATTATTACAAAGTTCTACGATCGTTTGGCAAAGCACTGCGTAATGTTAGCTGTTCAATCTTTAGAAGCGAAAGGGCATGTGACACCAGTGCGGTTCGCTTGGTATCAAATGGGCAGCGGGGCAAGAGGAGAGCAATTTATGCTTACCGATCAAGACCATTTCCTCGTGTATGAGGATGTACCTGCAACACAAGCGAGAGAAGTAGAAGAGTATTTTAAGTTACTCGGAAATGAAATCGTTATTCATTTGGAACAAGCAGGATACACGCGGTGCTTAGGATTCATGATGGCCAGCGAGTCGCAATGGAGAGGTTCCATGACAGAGTGGAAAGAACGATTACATCAATGGGCGATGGAGTCCACACCCGAACAAATATTACTTGGCTATAATTTCCTATCTTTCCGCTTCCTATATGGAGAATCGACAGTTAATGATCGATTCGTTGACATGGTAAATAATCAATTGCAAAAGTCTGCAACATTCATTTATTATATGGCCCAACAGGAGAGAGATAAACCTATTCCTCACCTGCAACAAAACTTCTTAACAATCTTCAGAGGGCGCAGTAAAGCAGATATTATTGATATTAAAAAACACGCATTATTTCCTTTACATCATTGCTTACAAATACTTGGAGTAGGGAATGGCATCATCAATGCAACGCCGTTAGAAATTATTTCCGCACTTCAAAAAAAGAAGAAAATTACTAAAGATTTTGCGGATGAAGTACGTCATGCCTATGAAATTTCACTTAGCATACGAATTTCCATGTCGTGGGAAAAACATTTGCGCAACGAAAAAATTTCCACAGAAATTGATTTACGTAAACTACGTCGCTGGGAATTAAATGAGTTGCGAACGACATTAGATACAGTTCGAGCCCTTCAAGCACATTTATTATCGAAATTATGAGATAATATAGACAAAAGTCCCTGTACAAAAATCGTGTGTATTGTACTATATAGAGAGAGGAGGCAATATCATGTTCTGGAAAAAGAAAAAATTAACCTATGAGCTACAGCAATCATTACAGCTGGATACGCCATTGCAAGATATGAGCTTTACCGTATTCGATACTGAAACTACTGGCTTCGCTATCGGGGCGAATGATCGGATGATTGAAATTGGCGCCGTACAAGTAGAAGGATTTCACGTAACAGACCGTATGTTTCAAACCTTTGTCAATCCTTCCAGAGAAATTCCACCCGTTATTAGCAAGCTGACTAATATACAACAATCACAAGTCGATACAGCACCTATGCCATTGCCTGCAATTGAAGAGTACTTTGCATTTATCGAAAAAAATAAAAGCGGGGGCTGGGTTGGACATCATGTCAGTTTTGACGAAATGGTCATTAAGAAGGAATTAGGGCGGCAAAAATGTACGTTTGAAATGCCGACGTCATTTGATACGATGCATTTAATTCGCTATTTGGATCCCACAGGTGAACAACAAGATCTGGAAGACTATGCAAAAATATTTGGCACAGAAGTATTTGAACGTCATCGCGCGTTAGGAGATGCGTTGACAACTGCACATGTATTTACCGAGTTACTGAAAAAACTGGATCGTCAAGGTGTGAAAACATTAGCTGATTTATTGCGTATTAAAAATGGCGGTGCCCATAAGTTTGTTTCTCAAACATAAGCTGAACGAAACAGCCTGACATTCAAGAATGCTTGAATGTCAGGCTGTTTTTCTATTATGCTATAGTGAGTAGTAGAAGATGAACTATATCGTAGGGGACGTGACTAAGTGAATAGACGTCAAATCATTTTATTATTTATTATTATTGCAGCTATCGCAGTGTACTGTTGGATCTTATTTTTTGAACTTCCAGATAAAACAGTATAAAAGCAACTAATAGAAATTGTGGAGAGGAGTAGTTTGCAATGGATGTAGTTATTATTACAGGGGCGTCGAAGGGGATCGGGCAAGAGTTATACAAACAATTCCAAGATGCAGGATCGCTAGTGTATGGCTTAGCTAGAACGAATCCAAATGAATGGGATCGTATAGAAAAAGTGGATGTAACTAATTTTATTGAAGCTACAAATGTATTGCGTACGGTTTTGAATCGGCATAAAGAGGAAGCCGAATCTTTTACATTGATTAATAACGCAGGCGTAATTGATCCGATCGGATTAGTAGGAGCGCTGGATTCGTTAGAAGTAGAGCGAGCTATACATGTAAATTTAACTGCTCCTATTCAACTCGTGAATACATTTATAGAAACGCTTGAATCGTATGAAGGCACAAAGAAAGTGTTGAATATTTCATCTGGTGCAGGTCGTACCCCATATGAAGGATGGAGTATTTACTGTACGACAAAAGCAGGTCTTGATCACTTTTCTAGAGTGGTAGCTGAAGAACAAAGGAAATTGCGTTATCCAACGGGCATTGTTTCCATCGCGCCCGGTATTATTGATACAGGTATGCAAGAAACGATCCGCTCCGCATCAAACAAACAGTTTCCTCATTTACAAAAATTTATATCGTATAAGAAAGAGGGACTATTGAGTACACCTGAATATATTGCTAGCAATATTCTTCGGTTCGTGCAGGAAACGAATTTCGTTACTGCTGATACAATTGCGGATATCCGTCATATAAAGTAAAAAGACTCGCTAAAACAAGATAGACTTGTTTTAGCAGGTTTTTTTATTCACATTCGACTTTACGTACTTCAGTGAAGTCTTTCATTTTCTCCAGTCCAATTAAAAAAGGAGGGTTTCTACGTTGGTTTAATAACTCATAACGAATCGCATGAACATCCCCCTGATGGAGTGAATGTACATATGCGAGTAATGCATCGCGTTCTTCGCTTCCTCCTTCATGTCCATCATAAACGGTAATAGTAATGATGCCGGATTTTTTTAGAAGACCTAATAGGGCATCTAGTGCAGCAATAGTTGAATCTGGTGTTGTAATGATGCTTTGATCATCACTGTAAGGCAAGTATCCTAAGTTAAACATTGCCCCACCGATTTCTCCATGTACGTAATTACGTACATTCGCATGGCTGTCTAAAATCAATGAAGCACGGTCTGCTAGATTTCCTAGATGAGAATGTGTAGTCTTAAGTGCTTGCGGTTGAATATCAAATGCGATGACATGCCCTGTATCGCCGACTAATTCGGCTAAAAATAGTGTGTCATTGCCATTGCCAGCAGTCGCATCTACAACTGTCTCCCCGGGTTGAACCCTTTCAGAAATCAGCCGCTTTGCAATAGGTAGAACACGATGCAAGATAATGTTCGTCAATTCACCGTCACCTCTTGTAGATGTTTTTTTCCTTGCCAACTATTGCGTCTTTTGAGCTCTATATCAATCCCATTCAACACTTCCCACTTTGTCACACTCCACATCGGTCCAATTAATGACTCGATAGGACCGTCACCGGTAATGCGATGAACAATCATTTCGGGAGGCATGATTTCCAACTGGTCGACTACTAAATTGATATAGGCTTCTTTTGTGAGAAATTCTAGCTTTCCTTTTTCATATTGTTTCACCATAGGAGTACCCTTTAATAGGTGAAGTAAATGAATTTTAATTCCTTGTACGTCTAATTTTGCGACGGCTTGAGCAGTTTCCATCATCATCTCTTCAGTCTCATCAGGCAAGCCGTTAATAATGTGACTGCAAATACGGATACCATGTTTGCGTAACTTGTCTACGCCTTCTTTATAACATTCGAAGTCATGTGCACGGTTAACTAATTTTGCAGTGGATTCATGAACGGTTTGTAAGCCGAGTTCCACCCATAAATATGTGCGTTCATTAAGCTCTGCTAAATATTCCACTACATCCTCCGGTAGACAGTCAGGGCGTGTGGCGATAGATAGTGCGACGACACCATCTTGTGCGAGTGCTGCCTCAAACTTTTCTTTCAGTACAGGCAAAGGTGCATGCGTATTCGTGTACGCTTGGAAATAAGCCATGTATTTAGCATCTTTCCATTTTTGTTGTGATCGTTCTTTGATTTCAGCAAATTGGACTTCGATAGCATCTACTCTATCACCAGCAAAGTCACCAGAACCAGCAACGCTGCAAAATGTACAGCCGCCGTGAGCAACTGTACCATCACGATTTGGACAGTCAAAGCCTGCATCCAATGCGACTTTCGCTATTTTACATCCAAATGTATCTTTTAAATGACGTGACCATGTATGGTATCGTTTCCCTTCACTCGGGAACGGAAAAATTGGTTGTTCCATTATGTACAGCTCCTTTACATCAGACATTATACCATGGATTATGACGAGACTTCATCTACTAATGAAGTCTCGTCAACACATTCGACAAAATGCTTTATAAGGGGACTTGTATTCATAACAAGTTTCGGGTAAACTGAAGAAAATATTGAAGGCTTTGAATAGGAATAGTACTTCTTTTGCTACTTGTAGAGAGCAGACGGTCAGTGCAAGTCTGTAGTAGTTTAGAACGAACTCGCCTAGGAGCCTGTATTGGTTATCTTTTGTGACGAATACCGTGATCCGCGTTAAGGAATCAAGTTGGACGGCATACTCCGTCAATTTGGGTGGTATCGCGGGAAACTATATTGGCTCTCGTCCCTTGCACAGGGACGAGAGTCTTTTTATTTGAATTGGAGGAATTTTCAGATGAGTTATCAACACACGAAAATTGAAGAGAAATGGCAGAAGTATTGGGCACAAAATAAGACGTATAAAATGATTGATGATCCATCGAAACCAAAATTTTACGCTTTAGATATGTTTCCTTATCCTTCTGGCGCAGGGTTACACGTTGGACATCCGCTAGGGTATATCGCAACGGACATATTGAGTGCGTTTAAAAGAAAACAAGGGTATAACGTACTTCATCCAATGGGCTGGGATGCATTTGGACTGCCAGCTGAGCAATATGCAATTGATACAGGAAATGATCCTGCCGAATTTACTGCGAAAAATATTGCTACATTCAAACGTCAAATGCAAGATCTAGGTTTTTCCTATGACTGGGATCGTGAAATTAATACGACAGATCCAAGTTATTATAAATGGACGCAATGGATTTTTATTCAGCTATATAATAAAGGACTTGCGTATATCGATGAAGTAGCAGTGAACTGGTGTCCGGCTTTAGGAACGGTTCTTGCCAATGAAGAAGTAATTGATGGTTTGTCTGAGCGTGGAAATCATCCGGTAGAACGTCGCCCGATGCGCCAGTGGGTGTTACGTATTACGGAATATGCAGATCGTCTACTGGAGGATTTAGATGATTTGGATTGGCCAGAAAGCTTAAAAGACATGCAACGCAACTGGATCGGACGTTCAGAAGGTGCGCAGTTGAAGTTTGAAATTGCAAATACTGACTATTCATTTGAAGCTTTCACTACACGTCCTGATACAATCTTTGGTGCAACATATGCAGTTTTGGCACCCGAACATAAACTTGTCGATAAAATTACGACTGATGACCAGCGCGAAGCTGTGCAAGCATATATAGACGCAGTGAAGTCGAAGAGCGATCTGGAACGTACAGATTTAGCGAAAGACAAAACAGGAGTATTTACCGGTGCTTATGCGATTAACCCGGCAAGCGGTGAAAAAATGCCGATTTGGATTGCGGATTATGTATTGGCGACATATGGCACAGGAGCAATCATGGCTGTACCTGCACACGACGAGCGCGACTATGAATTTGCCAAAACGTTTGATTTGCCAATTGTGGAAGTTGTTGCAGGAGGCACGATTGAAGAAGAAGCATATGCTGGGGAAGGCGAGCACGTGAACTCCGATTTCTTAAATGGCTTAGGAAAAGAAGAGGCTATTACAAAAGCGATCGAATGGTTTGAGGAGCAAGGCACTGGCGAACGTAAAATTACGTATCGTTTACGCGACTGGTTATTCTCACGCCAGCGTTATTGGGGTGAGCCGATTCCAGTTATTCATTGGGAAGACGGTACGATGACAACTGTAGATGAATCTGAATTGCCATTAATGTTACCAGTAACGGATAATATTAAGCCGAGCGGAACAGGTGAGTCTCCACTAGCCAATATTACAGAATGGATTAATGTGGTAGACCCTGAAACAGGGATGAAAGGCCGTCGTGAAACGAATACGATGCCGCAGTGGGCAGGAAGCTGCTGGTATTATATTCGCTATATCGATCCGAATAATGATGAGCAGCTAATCGATCCGGAACTGGCGAAGCGCTGGTTGCCTGTTGATATATACGTAGGTGGAGCAGAACACGCAGTATTGCATTTATTGTATGCGAGATTCTGGCATAAAGTATTATATGATATTGGCGTGGTTCAAACGAAAGAGCCTTTCCAAAAGTTGTTCAACCAAGGAATGATTCTAGGGGAGGGACATGTCAAAATGTCAAAATCCCTAGGAAACGTTATCAACCCAGACGATATCGTTCACTCGCACGGGGCAGATACATTACGTATTTATGAAATGTTTATGGGTCCATTAGACGCGTCAAAAGAGTGGTCAACGAACGGTTTAGATGGTTCTCGACGCTTCCTTGACAGAGTATGGCGTCTATTAGTAAATGAAGATGATACGCTAACAAATAAATTGACTGACGAGACTGGCGGTTCTTTAGAGAAGGTATATAACCAAACAGTTAAGAAAGTCACGGAAGATTTCGAAGCGATGCGCAATAACACAGCTATCTCTCAATTGATGGTATTTATCAATGAATGTTATAAAGCAGAGAAGTTGCCGAAAGCCTATATCGAAGGGTTCTTATTACTCATCTCACCTATTACGCCTCACTTAGCTGAAGAGTTATGGGAGAAGCTTGGTCATACAGAGACGATAGCATACGCGCAGTGGCCGACATATGATGAAACGAAGCTGTCTGACGATACAGTAGAAGTGGCGGTTCAGATTAATGGTAAAATCCGTGCGAAGATTACAGTTTCAAAAGATTGTTCTAAAGAAGAATTAGAACAAGTCGCACTTGCGAATGAAGACGTGAAACAGTGGATGGACGGCAAAGAACTAAAGAAAATCATTGCGATACCTGGACGTTTAGTTAATATTGTAGCAGGATAAATGAAATAAAAGCCGACACGAGAGAGTTCTCGGGTCGGCTTTTTTATAAAATCTAGTTATTTGACTAATCCCGCATTCATTCCCGCCAATCTTCCAGTAACTAAAGCGGAAGTTATATTATAACCACCTGTATAGCCATGGATATCAAGTATTTCTCCACAGAAAAACAAGCCGTTCTTTTTTCGCGAAGCCATCGTTTTTGGGTCGATTTCTTTTACAGAGACGCCCCCACCTGTAACGAATGCTTTTTCGATAGGTTGTGTTCCTGTTACGTGAACAGGAAAGTTTTTGAGTAAACGGGCGATTTTACGTATTGATTCCCGGGAAATCTCACTCCCGACTTCTGTTTCGTTAATTTCTGCTTGTTTTAATAGAAACAGCAACCAGCGCTCAGGAACGAGTCCTTTTAATGAGGTTTTTATTTGCTTTTTTGATTCATCTTTTAGTGTTTTTGCTAGTGTTTGTATAAGTTGTTCTTCATGTTGATCAGGCATAGAATCAATTTGCATTAAGACGGGTTGCTTGCCGTTTTTCATCTGTTCCTTCACGACATATTGACTGCACCTCAAAATGGCGGGACCGCTGAGACCGAAGTGGGTGAAAAGCATATCCATATGGTGCGTGACGAGTGTTTTCCCTTTTTTATTAAAAACAGACACTTTAACATCACGTAATGCCAGACCTTGTAATTCTTTTGAGACGATGAACGGTTCTCTAGATAGTAAAGGTACTTCTGTAGGGTAAAGTTCCGTGACGGTATGACCTGCGCGTTCAGCCCACGGATAGCCGTCTCCTGTACTACCTGTCTGCGGAACAGCTTTACCACCTACCGCTACGACAACTGCCTGCGCCCGAAGTTCTTCACCATCAACCATTCGGACTCCGAGGATCTTCTCGTCATCCATTAATAGCTTCTGGACACGGCTTTCTAAACGTATTTCTACACCGAGAACATCTAGTTGATGAAGTAACGCATTCACGACATCTTTTGATTGATTGGAGACAGGGAACATTCGTCCATGATCTTCTTCTTTTAATGGCACGCCTAAGCCTTCAAAATACGTAATGATGTCTTGGTTATTGAAAACGGAGAATGGACCGTATAAGAACTTTCCATTGCCCGGTATATGTTTTATAATTTCTTCTTGTGAAAGTCTGTTAGTGACGTTACAACGACCACCACCGGAGATCGCTAATTTATTGCCAAGTTTACGGCCTTTTTCAAGTAATAATACCCGCTTCTTTTGTTCGGCTGCAGCAATAGAAGCCATTAAGCCGGAAGGACCTCCACCGATCACGATTACATCATACATGCTAGAACCACGCTTTCCTTCGTTTTGCTTTTCATTATACCACCAACTGCTGTTTCGGTTCAGTTAAAGATTGTGCAAAAGCAAACAGAGGGGTAAACTATACAAGTATCTCTTAGGAAATGGAAGGAATCAATTATGGCATCGAATTTAATCAAAGGAACAGCCATTTTAACGATTGGTCTGTTTTTATCAAAAGCACTTGGTTTACTTTATGTTATTCCTTTTTATGCGATTGTCGGAGATGAAAGTGTAGGGCTTTATCAATATGCATATATACCTTATAACTTAGCCCTCGCAGTCGCCGTGTCGGGAGCACCGTTAGCTATATCGAAATTCGTTTCTAAATATAATGCGTTAGGAGATTACGCAACGGGCAGGAAATTAATGAAGTCGGGTATGTTAGTTATGTCCGTTACAGGCTTCTTGTCATTTCTAGCGTTGTTTTTGCTTGCAACCCCGATTGCGGAACTAGTGATCAAAAGTGATGAACAAATTTTCACTGTACAAGATATTTCTACTGTTATTCGATGGGTCAGTTTTGCTTTACTCGCTGTGCCGTTACTTAGTATAGGTCGAGGGTTTTTACAAGGCTATCAAAAGTTTGAACCCACTTCGGTTTCCCAATTAATCGAACAGATCGTAAGGATCATCGTTGTGCTAGTCGGGGCGTATGTAGTCGTCAATGTCCTTGGATTATCACCGAGGATTGCGGTTCAATTTGCGGTATTTGCAGCATTTATTGGAGCATTGGCAGGTCTGTGGAGCCTTTATTATTATTGGAAAAAGTATCAGGATGAATTTAGCTATCTTTTAACGAACAGTCCACCTGCGAGTTCTATTCCATTAAAACAAATTTATACAGAAGTATTCGCTTATATATTACCGTTCGTACTAGTAGGTACAATTAATCCCATCTATCAATTTGTCGATATGATTACATTTAACGGTGCGATGAAATCAATCGGACTGGCTAGTGTTTCTGATTTATATTTGACGAAATTGAATTTTCTAACACATAAAGTAGTTATGATTCCTGTGATGGTTGCGACCGGTTTTTCTATGGCGCTGATTTCCATTATTACGAAGGACTATACGACGAATAATCAAAAAGGCATAACACGTTCACTCGACCAAACATATCAAATTATGTTGTTCTTAACCATCCCGATGGTGATAGGATTAATCGTATTGAACACTGAAGTCTATCAGTTTTTATATAAGTATGATGTGGCAGGAGCGAGTGTATTAGCGTCTTATGCACCGGTAGCCATTCTTTTTGCAATGTTCACAGTGACGGCTGCGATTTTGCAAGGAATTGATCAACATAAATGGATTGTCTTCACTTCGTTACTGGGACTGCTAGTAAAAATGCTGATCAATATTCCGTTAATTAAAATGTTCGAGGTGAATGGAGCGATTATAGCTACTGCCATTGGATATTCAGTTGCGGTGGGAATTAATTTACTCGTCATTAAAACAGTATTGAATTATAAATCTGAAATGGTGATCCGCCGGTTGTTTTTAATTTTAGCATTCAATGCATTGATGTTTGTAGGGGTTTGGTTAACAAATAAAGGCTTGAACATGATCCATATTCCGATAGGTCGTTGGCAGGCGTTATTGTATGTCATGATCGGTACGGCTGTTGGTATGGCGATTTATGGTTTCTTAGCATTAAAATCAGGGCTTGCACAACAATTATTTGGAGATCGCCTGACACGTATTACGAGACGTCTCGGTTTGGGAGGGTAAGAAATGAGACTTGATAAATTATTGTCCAATACCGGCTACGGTTCCCGGAAAGAAGTTCGGCAGTTATTGAAAAAAGGTATGATCCGTGTAAATGGGACTGTGGTCAAAGATCCGGCACAACACGTGGATTCAGAATCCGATGCAATTTCTTTATTAGGTGAAGAAGTCATTTATAGAGAATTTATTTATTTGATGATGCATAAACCACCCGGTGTACTATCAGCAACAGAGGATACTAGAGATCGTACGGTAGTGGACTTGCTCAGAAATGAAGAACGTCATTTCGAGCCATTCCCTGTTGGACGGTTGGATAAAGATACGGAAGGATTATTGCTTTTGACGAATGATGGAAAGCTCGCGCATAATTTATTGTCACCAAAAAAAGAAGTGCCCAAAACGTATTTTGCAAAAGTAGCAGGACATGTAACGCAAGAAGATGCAGAAGCTTTTGCAGGCGGTGTAATTCTTGATGATGGTTATGAAACAAAGCCGGGTATGTTAACTATCTTACATTCAGATGAAATTTCAGAAATCGAACTAACAATTACAGAAGGAAAATTTCATCAAGTGAAGAGGATGTTTGAAGCAGTAGGAAAGAAAGTAATCTATTTGAAACGTGTAACGATGGGACCACTTGTATTAGATGAGGAGTTGCCGATGGGAGAATATCGGGAACTGACAGTAGAGGAATTACAAATGCTTGTGAAAGTAAACAGTTCTAAACAAAAAGGCTGATGCAAAAGCGTCAGCCTTTTTACTTTATACACTTATATATAAGAAGCATAGTCAGGAAGATAATTTCACTTTCTTGGAAGTCGTCGTCCATTCGCCGCGGACTGAGTTCTTGATCAATTCATTGTACTCCAGAACGTTCAGGTCACGTTGAGCAGTTCTTGGAGAAATATTAAATTCCTCCGCAATATCCTCTGTTGTTACCTTACCGTTATCCCGAATGAACAGATAGACATCTTTGATACGAATTAACATGCGATCGGTAGCTGGGTTCATCGAAGAAACCACTCCTTCATCTTCATATTTTGACACCAACATTGCAAAAGAAGACTGCTGGGTTATTCTCTGACCTTATCTTTCCTAGATAGCCCCTTATAAATAAGGTATGTCGGAATAAAGAGTTAATTATTCTGACAATATTAGTATAACTTATTTTTAGATAAATCGCACATATTTTCGCTTTACTCTGAAATACCCAATGAAAAAATAGTTTTGCTTTATTTTATCGTTTAAACATGTGAAAATAGAGATAGAGGAAACAGGCAGGACAAACTGCTATAAGTTTCATAATAGAAGAGGTGACGGATGTATGATCTATTTTAAAAATGGAGAATACCTAGATGAACAGCAAATGAATGTATCGGTGAATGATCGTGGTTATGTTTTTGGAGATGGTGTCTATGAAGTGATTAAAGTATACGATGGCGCGCTTTATACCGTGGAGGAACATTTAGAAAGATTACTCGAAAGTGCTGAGAAAATCCGCATTCCATTATCTTATACAATAGAACAGCTCAAAGACCTATCAAAGCAATTAGTCGAAGCAAATCAATTAACTATTGGTCATGTATATTTGCAAGTAACTCGTGGTGTTGCGCCTCGTGCACATCAGTTTCCTGGAAGTGATGTAGAGCCAGTCGTCATTGGTTATGCAGTCAATAATCCTAGACCTATTGAGCAGTTCGAAATGGGTGCAGCAATGAAATCTGTGGATGATATGCGCTGGCTTCGCTGTGACATTAAAAGTTTGAATTTATTAGGAAATGTTCTAGCGAAGCAAGAAGCATTTGAATCAGATTGCCAAGAAGCTTTATTTGTACGTGACGGAGTCGTTCGTGAAGGTTCTTCTTCCAATGCATTTGGTATCAAAGAAGGTGTATTATATACGCACCCAGCGAACAATTTTATATTAAATGGTATTACGCGTCGTGTCGTTCTGCAGTTAGCAAGAGACTTGGATATACCGGTAGTAGAACAAGCATTTACTTTAGAGGAAGCGTTAGTAATGGATGAATTTTTCTTCACGTCAACAAATTCTGAAATTACACCTGTCATCACACTTGATGGAAAGCAAATAGGAAATGGTGTCCCGGGACTTCTTACTAGGAAGTTACAAAGTGCATTTAGCCGTCAGCTTCCAATGCCAATAGCTGTCGGTCATGCTGAGGAAAGAGTTTCAAATGGCTCAGCTAGTTAAGCTAGTTGATTATATTTCAAGGTATGAGAACGATTTAACACGATATCCTACACAATTCATCCGTTTAAAACGATATCAATGGAAACGTGTGAAAAACCAATGGGAGCACGGTTTTGATTTGTACGCTGAACAAACAGCGATGATGCCCGAGAATGTAAAAGAACCAAATAAATGGTTTTCTATGTTTTTTAATAAATGGCGTAAACCCAAACTACAAGAAGAGTCAGCAACAGATGATGGAGAAGTGGAAGAAGAATTAGGCTTTGAAGCATCGCTCACTGGAAGTCATGCAAATATAGAGCAATTAAAAAAAGCATATACCGATCAATTATTTCAGTTTCAATTAAAGTGGGCGAGTTCCACATTGTATGATCGATCACGGATCGATGCTAAATTCTTTTCGGATACACTATTAAAGCAATTGACGCTGCGATTACCAGATAGCTTTTTACTGTTTTATTACCCAATCGTTAAAGTGAATAAAGCGCCGGTAGAATTGGATATCATACTTCTTTCGCCCACTACATGCTATTGCATAACTGTACTTGAAGATGAGCGAATGGCAGCGTACATTGGAAGTAGTGATCGGTTTTGGCTTAAAAAGTTTGGTGAAGAAGAAGTGAAAGTCCTTAATCCTACGATTGCGCTGAGTCGAATGGAAAAAGTAGTCCACTCCTTTTTTAGAGCTAAAAAAGTAGATATGCCAATAAAAAAGTTAATTATTTCACGAAATGGCTATATAGATTATCCAGGCACGCCTTATGAGATTACTACTATTGATAAAAAGAATTATCTTGATTGGCTGGCAAAACTGAGTAGCAATCCGAGCCCGATGAAACATACACAATTCAAAGCGGCGCAAGCTATTTTAGATCATACACAAACAACAGCAATGAGTCGGTTGTTTGATACAGAAGAACCTATTAGTGAATAAAAATATTTTATATAAAGAGAGAGTGTACGAATAATGCGTTTACGAAATAAACCATGGGCAAAGGATTTTATGGCAGAACATCCAGATGTATTGATCATGGAACCTGAAAGTAAAAAAGGTCGCTGGGCGGAAGAGTTTGGAAATGATGCACCGATCCATATTGAAGTGGGCACTGGTAAAGGTCAATTTGTTATCGGAATGGCACTTGCCAATCCAACTGTGAACTACATTGGTATCGAACACTTCGATAATGTGATAGTTTCCGCTTTGGAAAAAGCAATCGAAAATGAAAAGCCGGCTAATCTCCGACTGTTGCGTTTTAACGGAGAGGAATTGGAGTCTGTTTTTGACAAAGCAGAAATTGACCGAGTATATTTGAACTTTTCCGATCCTTGGCCAAAAGTCCGCCATGAAAAACGTAGATTGACTCACGAAAGATTTTTAAAGAAATATAGAGACGTGTTAAAATCGGGTGGAGAGATCCATTTTAAAACAGATAATCGTTCACTTTTTGAATATTCTTTAGTCTCACTTACAAACTATGGCATGAAATTACAGTCAGTTTCTTTAGACTTGCATGCTAATATGCCTGAGGACAATATTTTAACCGAATATGAAGAAAAGTTTTCTAGCAAAGGACAACCTATTTACCGATTGGAAGCGAGTTTCCAAAATAACTAAACTATATTATCAAGCCTGTTGATTATCCATACAAAGAAATGGTCTTTTGAGAAATGAGTTGCTTTTGACAAGTATTTGTAGAGATAGTTTACTCGTTAGGATTCTCCCGAGAGAAACCGGACGCTTTCCTAAGGGGTTGCGGTGGACTTGCCAGAAGTGCGTTGGCGATTACGCCCGTCATCCAGATCCCCAGGAGTCGCCGGTTCTTCCGGGAGAATCTTTGAGTTTTTGTCGGCAAGTCAGTTGGTGTTCGTCCAGAAAGTGGAGTAGGGTGAGTGACTTTTCCTGTACAGTTTGCCGATATCTATCAAATTGTCTTGCCTAAACAAAGTACGGCTTTTGCGAGTGGAGCGCAGCGAGAAGGGGTATATTTTTGCATTGACAGGCGTAACTCGCAACGCTCTCGATCCGCCGCGTCTACTCCAGAAAGCGTATCGGCTGGAAGTGCAAGCCACAAGATATTCCAATTCAGTGTCACTCCATCCTATCACCAAAGTCGCCCGTTTATATCTGTCACCAAACTATCTTTTAAATGAACAAATGAATTACATATACTATGGTTAATCACCAGGCATACTATATTATTTTAACAGACCTATTCCTTAGAAGAGTTCAGAGGAATAGGTCTTAAAGTGAAATATTTGTAAGCGCTACCAGTTTCCGTGTATAATTATTTACTAACACATTACTTAAATAGTTTTTGTGCTTATACTTGACCAATTTACTTTTGTGGATTGGCTGTAAACTAGATATGTAGGGAGGAAATAGTATGGATCAATTAACATTTCACGAAATGAAATTAACATGGCTTGATGGGGGAGTAAACTATTTAGATGGAGGTACAATGTTTGGTGTTGTACCGAAAGCTTTGTGGTCAAGAAGATATGAGCCGGATGAAAATAACTTGATTGAATTGCGAACAGATCCGATTCTTATACAATATGCAGGCAAGAACTTACTTATTGATTCAGGGATAGGTAAAGGTAAGTTAGATGAAAAGAAAAAACGTAATTTAGGAGTCCGTGCAGAAACGCGAGTAGAGGAAAGTTTAGAAAAACTTGGTCTTACAACAAATGATATAGACATCGTTTTAATGTCTCATCTACATAATGATCATGCAGCTGGTTTAACTCAGTGGGAAGGTGATCAGCTCGTAAGTGTATTCCCGAATGCAACTATTTATACATCAAAAGTAGAGTGGGATGAGATGCGCGAGCCGAATATTCGCTCACGTAATACGTACTGGAAAGAAAACTGGGAGCCTATTCAAGAGCAAGTGAAAACATTCGAAGATGAGCTTGAGATTATGCCGGGTGTGAAAATGATTCATACGGGCGGACATAGTGACGGACATTGCGTCATCACATTAGATCAAGAAGGTGAGACGTTAATCCATATGGCGGATATTATGCCGACGCATGCTCACACTAACCCACTATGGGTACTTGCTTATGATGACTACCCGATGGACTCTATTTTTGCAAAAGAACGTATTATGAAAGAAGCCCTGCCAAACCATTATGGCTTTATTTTCTATCATGACGCATTTTATCGCATGGTGAAGTTCAGTGAAGACGGTAAAACTATAGTAGACAGTCTAGAGCGTACTCGGTAAAAAAAGCTGTATACGGATTACCCTTTTATAAAATGAAAGATATCTACATGGATAGCAAATGGGACGCAATTCAATTGAGGATTGACGTTCCTTTCTTTTTGGAGAATAATCTTTTGAAAAGAAAAAGCGGTTTGTTTTCACAAAAAATGCGGTACGGAAAGTCAAATGTTACAGACTTTCCATACCGCTCTGTCGTTTGCTTACTAACTTATTGACGAATTAACTCTACAACTGTGCCTGTTTTTGAATCTGCAGCAAATTCGTATTGCTCCAATTTACCATCTTTCATACGAGAAACACCGCCACGATACACATCCATTGAAATTACATGATTTGTGTAAGGTTCCGGCTTCATAACAATCCATGAACCGTCGATCGGGCCTTCTTCTTTAAATGCATCTTTTACTTTTTTTAGTACGCTGTCTGCAGGAACTTCTTCATTAAATTTGTTGAATGCTTCATTTACAATTACTCCTGCAGCAACCCCAGTTAAAATTCCAGCTAAAAATTCTTTTAATCTCATAGTTAATTGCAGCTCCTTCGAAAATCATTTCTTCTAGTGTACCATATATTAAAAGAGCATTGCGATTCATATGTCTTTCCGTAAAACCTATTTTTAATCAGCAAGCAAAACTGCCTATTAAAGCGTTCAATGAACTAATTAGTGTTCATATGTTTAGCATCTCGATATAATAGCAGAAGACAGTAAAAAAAGTGAGGGATTTGTATGGAAAAAGAAACATTGGAATTATTTCGCACGTTGACTGAACTGCCAGGTGCATCGGGCAATGAATATCGTGTCAGGGCTTTTATGCGGGAGCAATTAGCGCAAAACTCAGATGAAATCATACAAGATGGCTTAGGTGGAGTATTTGGCATACGCCACGGTGAAAAGGATCAGCCGAAGATTATGGTAGCGGGCCACATGGACGAAGTTGGTTTTATGGTAACTGGCATTACAGATAATGGAATGTTGCGATTTCAACCGTTAGGAGGTTGGTGGAACCAAGTATTGCTTGCACAACGTGTGCAGATTATTACAGAGACTAACATTGTATTAGGTGTTATTGGTTCTATACCGCCACACTTGCTCAGTGATGCAGAACGCGCAAAACCAATGGACATTAAAAACATGCTGATTGACGTAGGTGCGGATGATAAAGCGGATGCTGAAAGTTTTGGAATTGTTCCGGGCCAGCAAATCCTTCCAATCTGTCCATTTACTCCAATGGCAAACCCGAAGAAAATTATGGCGAAAGCTTGGGATAATCGGTACGGGTGCGGTTTAGCAATTGAATTATTGAAAGAGCTAAAAAATGAAAAGTTACCAAACACGCTTTATTCTGGTGCAACAGTTATGGAAGAAGTAGGCTTGCGGGGTGCACAAACTGCAGCGAGAATGCTTGATCCAGACCTTTTCTTTGCGCTAGATGCAAGTCCAGCGAACGATGCAAGTGGGAACAAAAAAGAATTTGGTCAGTTAGGTCAAGGAACATTGCTTCGCATTATGGATCGTTCCATGGTGACACACCGTGGTATGCGAGAGTTTATCTTAGATATGGCTGAAACGCATAATATACCTTATCAATATTTTGTCTCTCAAGGAGGCACAGATGCGGGTCAAGTGCATGTAGCGAATGAAGGTGTTCCAAGTGCGGTCATCGGTATTTGTTCCCGCTATATTCATACAGCAGCTTCTATCATTCACACGGACGATTATGCAGCAGCGAAAGAGATGATTGTACATTTAGTAAAAGCTTGTGATAAAACAACGGTGGAGACGATTAAACAAAATTGCTAATCTGCAACAGGAGAAAAGAGGTTGCTGAATGGAATTTGTATTAGGTTCAGAAAATCAAGCGAAACTGCGTGCGGTTGCTCATACAATTGAACGCTATGTAGTTGATAGTACAGTTTCTTCGGCAACGGTTCCTTCAGGCGTTAGTGCGCAGCCGATGAGCGATGAAGAAACGCGACAGGGTGCGATCAATCGGGCAATAGCAGCGAGCAGTCTAAGGGATACATATGGTGTCGGACTCGAAGGTGGAGTGCGAATGATAGAGAACACTATGTACTTATGTAATTGGGGAGCGTTAGTGACGCCTAATGCGAAAATTTTCACAGCGGCGGGCGCACAGATTCCTTTACCTGAAACGTTAGCGATGGACATTTGTAATGGTAGAGAATTAGGCGACGCAGTGGATCAATATTTCAATAAGCAAAATATACGGATGTCTGAAGGAGCTATCGGAATGCTGACTGCTCAAATGATTCCCCGGGATGAATTATTCGAACATATTATGAAGCTGTTAATCGGGCAATTTCTCTACCAGGTATCACCCTGTAGCTGACAATTGCAATAGCGCTGTCGTACTATTAGAATAGGACTGGTAGAAAAACGTGGCAGTAGAGAAGGGGGGAGCCTATATGTTCCGAAAAGGAAAGGTTTTCTTGCTAGTGTTGCTGGCTGTCGTGCTTGTCGGCTGTAATCAGAAAGTTGAATTTCGGACGGATGATGCTTTCGTAGCGGCAAAAAAGGCATTTGAATCAAATGCTAAAAACACGAACCATACAGTCGGAGACATAGCTTTTTATAAACCACCTACAATGAAAGTAGATGAAGAGTCAACATCTCAAACAATTGTATTGACTAAAAAAGATGATTCATTTTATGTAACTGTGAACCCAAATGAACAAAATGATAGTCGTGTCTACTATGATAAACTACTTTCTGACGAACCTGAACAACTAATCGGTTCACAAACATTTACTAAAGATGAAGCATTCGGTTTTGTAGCTGTCATACAAAAAAGTGAAAACTTAGTAGAGCTAATCGCAGATGCAGGCGGAGCGAAAATCGCAACAGTAACTGATGAAAAAAACATTACAACATATTTAGAGAAAATGATGGAGATCGCTCGTTCTGTTGAGCAAGACGATAAATAAGGTTGTCAGTCAATAGTGCGGAAGGGGAGTACGAAAATGGAAGCAAAAGACGTTGTGGAAGAATTAAAAAAACGATTACCTGCCGAGAAATTTGATTGGCAATTTGACCGTAAAGCGGATAAGTTAAGAATAGTCCACCACACACTTCATAAAGGAATGGAAATTTCTCTGCCTGAAATTGTATCGAAATTCATGCAGAAGAAAGAATTGGCTATTGATGAAGTAGTGTATACTATTCAGGAGACATTCCGTGCAATGGAGCAAGAGCAAGCACAAGGATTTGTCGGTGAAAAAAACATTTATCCAGTCATTCGATCCACATCTTTTCCGTTAGAGAGTGCGGCGGGAAAACCGTTTTTAACGAAAGATCATACAGCGGAGACGCGGATCTTTTATGCCCTTGATCTTGGAACGACCTATCGCCTGATTGATATGGATATGCTTACAGAGCTTGGGATGAGTGCACAAGAGATACAGGAAATGGCGATGTTTAAAGTAAAGTCTTTACCGACATCTTATAAAAAAGATATAGTATCCGATAATATATTTTACTTTATCAATAATAACGATGGCTATGATGCAAGTCGATTGCTGAACCAGCCGTTTATGAAAGAAATGGAGCAGCAAATAGAAGGTCATATGGTTGTTTCTGTTCCGCATCAGGATGTATTGATCATTGGAGATATTCGGAATGATACAGGATATGACGTAATTGCTCAGATTGCTATGCAATTTTTCACGACAGGTGCAGTTCCCGTGACGTCATTGTCGTTTATTTATGAAGATGGTAAGCTAGAACCTATATTTATTATGGCAAAAAACCGACTGGCTAGAAGGGAAAAGAAAAAATGAACTTATTTTATAATGCTCAAGGTGTGGGTGACGTCTTACTTGCCCAATTAACTACAGAAAGACCCAAAAATATTATTTGCGAAAGAAAAAATAATGTAGCTGTTTTATCTGATGAAAAGACAGGAAGTGTTGTAGCTTTCAATCTTTTCGAGGCATCTAGTTATTTTACTATTCAAGCGCAAGGTCAAGTAGAGCTGACAGAAGAGCTTGGTGAACAAATAAAAAACGCACTTAAAAAAAATGAAGTGGACGTTTCATTAGATCTAGACTTCAGTCCAAAATTCGTTGTAGGCTTAGTAACAGAGAAAGAAAAACATCCAAATGCTGATAAATTGAATATTTGTCAAGTAGATGTAGGTGAAGAAACGCTACAAATTGTTTGTGGTGCAGCTAATGTAGAAGCGGGACAAAAAGTTGTAGTTGCGAAAGTAGGGGCTGTGATGCCTTCTGGAATGGTTATTCGAGATGCAGAATTACGCGGTGTCGCTTCGTCAGGTATGATTTGTTCAGCAAAAGAGTTAGGGTTAAAGGATGCACCTGAAGCAAAAGGTATTCTCGTTCTTGGCGAACAACACGTAGCTGGGGAACCTTTCGAGGGGTAAAAAAATTACTAGCTTTTGTGCAAGGCTTCGTCCAAGCCCTCACAAAAGCTTTTTCATTTTTACATACTATTATGAAGTAATATTATTTTTGTTACGCAGCAACATAGATCTGTTTGATTTTCGCATACGAAACCTGTTAAAATAGAATGATTGACATGAAAAGAGTGATTTATTTGAGCTGGTTACGAGATATGAAAAGACGCCTTACACAATTAGAAGAAGGCAATAAACTATTACATGACTTATTTGATAAAACTACTATTAAAAATACTGAAGAAAATAAACCTAAAAACTTTCAATTTCCTATAATTTCTGATCATGAGATTTATGGTTGGGAACCGAAGCAAGAAAAGAATGAATGGCATAATGAAGAGTTAGTAAATGAACGACAAGATGATCACGAAAACGAAGAATTACAAAATATTGAAGATGATTATGAAATAGTACCGTTGAGTCAAAATGAACGTTGGCCTGGCAGATATGAAAAAGCAGCGACTATTTATCGGGCAGACTCTATACAAGAGTCATCATTACCTGTTCCATCTTTATCAGAAAGACGTATTAGACCGCAGCGCGAAGTGAGAGCACAACGTGAAATACAGCCGAAACGTGAATTTAGACCGATTCAAGAATTACAAGCAAGACGAGAGCAATTTCCTCGTGAAGAAGTAGAAGTTGAAGAAGAACCCGTCAAACAACGACCAAAAAAAATGAGAAGGCCGTTTTCACCATCACATGTACCTTCTCCCGTGTACGGCTATAAAAAAACTTCTTCAGTCGGTTCGGCTATTGAAGACATTCAATTGAAGAAAGAGCAAGCACAATCTGTAGATATTGAGTCATCTAAAGAATCTCGCGATGAGGAAAATCACGTGATAGAAACGACTCCACTGTTTGCAAGTTCAACAGAAAAGTGTGAATCGACAAACGATACTGGACGTGTCTACGATGTTTCTCCAGAGACTTTTCATTCAAATGAAGTACTACAAGAGTCCACAATTATTGAAGATACGGAAGAACTTTCACAAACCGAACAAGTAGTATTTGATCATGCAGTTGGCGTTAAATTGAAAGAAGATTTCTTTGAAGAAGTGGAAGAAGCATTTTCAACGTCTGAAAAAAAATGTCAAGAAGTAGAGTTACCTAATGTTGAAACAATAGAAGAATCAAGTTCAATTACACTTAATCCTACGGAAAATTTTACAGAAGAACCGTCAGAGACAGAAGTCGTTACAGTTGCTGAAACTGCATATATGACAACTGAACAATTAGAACAAAAGAAAAAAGAAAAGATTGTCCCATTTAACGTTATGATGCTTTCATCGGATAAAGAAAAATTAGCTATGAAAAGTAAAGAACAACACAAAGAGGAAGGTTCAATAAAGCTAGCTGAGAGTAAACAGGCAATTATACAAGAAAAGCCGTTAGTGGCGGAACCGAATTCTGTACAAATGTCTATTGAAGAAGAGGTTCAAGAAGAGTTGGAAGAAGAACCGCCTCCACATTACGGCTTTCCTCTGATGGGCTATTTAGCACCTCCTGAAGAAGAAGTGATCGATGAAGAGTGGCTTGAAATGCAGTCTGCAAAATTGGAAGAAACGTTATCTCATTTTGCAGTACACGCGACAGTAGAACATGCTATGCAGGGACCGGCAGTTACAATGTTTGAACTGACAGTGGAGCAAGGAGTTAAAGTAAGTAAAATCCGCAATTTAACAGATGATCTAAAACTAGCTCTGGCAGCGAGAGATATTCGTATTCAAGCGCCTATTCCAGGGACTAGTAGGATTGGTATTGAAATTCCGAACCGCCAAACAAGAGCTGTACGAATTTCAGAAGTCATTAACAGCCCTGCATTTAAAAAATCAGAATCCCCTTTGGAAGCAGTGCTAGGTTTAAGTTTGACAGGTGAACCGCAAACGATAGATTTGCGTAAAATGCCTCATGGAATGATTGCAGGTGCTACAGGTTCAGGTAAATCGGTTTGTATCAATTCGCTTTTAATCAGTTTATTGTATAAAGCGTCTTATCATGATTTAAAACTATTATTAATTGATCCCAAAATGGTAGAACTAGCGCCTTATAATGGAATTCCCCATCTATTAAGTCCAGTCATTACAGACGTTAAGGCAGCGACAGCAGCATTGAAGTGGGCAGTTCAAGAAATGGAACGGCGATATGAGTTATTTGCTCATTCAAGCGTCCGTAATATTGAACGCTACAATGAAATGGTTATGAATTCACGCCGTTTCTCTTTAAAGATGCCTTACATTTTAGTAGTAATTGATGAATTGGCTGACTTAATGATGATGGCGCCTGCTGATGTAGAAGTTTCTATCAGCCGCATTACGCAAAAAGCAAGAGCATGTGGAATTCATTTAATTATCGCCACCCAGAGACCTTCAGTGGATGTCATTACAGGAACTATTAAAGCAAATATCCCGACGCGTATTGCGTTCGCAGTATCATCCCAAGTGGACTCTAGAACTATATTAGATTCCGTAGGTGCTGATCGCTTGCTTGGTAAAGGTGATATGTTGTATCTAGGGAACGGTCAGTCCGCTCCGGTTCGGCTGCAGGGGACATTTGTCACGGATGATGAAATTGAGCGTATAATAGAACATGTTCGCAACGAAGCGGATCCCGATTATCTATTTGGTCAGGACGATTTATTGGCTGCGGCTGTTGAAGAGGAAGAAACTGATCCGCTATTCCAACAAGCTTGTAGTTTTATCATCGAGCAGGGGAGTGCGTCGACTTCTGCGTTACAGCGACAGTTTAGTATCGGTTACAACCGTGCGGCTAAATTAATTGACCGAATGGAAGCGAACCAGTTTATTTCTGAACAGCGAGGAAGTAGACCGAGGGACGTCTTTTTAACTGAGCAAACTTTTGAAAGTTTTATGAAATAACTATTGACTTGTGTGCGTCTAATAGTTTCCTGACAGACATGCTATACTATGACAAGACATAATCTTCTAATGTAATTTATGTTGTTAGAAGAGAAAAAGAGGGATGAAAGAATTCCCGGGAGGTTTCAATATGACATTGTTTCACTTTACAGGCATAAAAGGATCGGGAATGAGTTCTCTTGCCCAGTTGCTACATGATTCTTCCTATACAGTGCAAGGTTCGGACGTGGAGAAGTACTTTTTTACTGAAGACCCTTTACATGAAAGAAATATAAAAGTTCTTCCGTTTGATGAAGAAAATATTCAGCCTGGTATGAAAATTATTGCGGGAAATGCCTTCAAAGATGATCATCCAGAATTAAAAAAAGCGCAGGATTTAGGTTTGGATGTTACACGTTATCATGATTTTCTAGGCTCCTACATGAAACAGTTTACATCTATTGGGGTAACGGGCACGCATGGGAAAACATCTACGACAGGATTATTATCTCACGTACTCGGCGGATATGCGCCAACATCCTATTTAATTGGAGATGGTACGGGAAAAGGAGTACCAGATACTGAGTATTTCGTATTTGAAGCGTGCGAATACAAACGCCACTTTTTAGCCTATCATCCAGATTATGCGATTATGACCAATATTGATTTTGACCATCCAGATTATTTTACAAGTTTGGATGATATATTGGATGCTTTCGGGCAAATGGCTAATCAAGTTAAAAAAGCATTAATTGCGTGTGGTGATGATGAAAACCTGCAACGTTTACAAAGCCAAGTCCCTATTGTATATTACGGATTGGATCCATCCAATGACTTCTACGCTGCGAATATTGAAAAAGATCGTGAAGGATGTTCGTTTGATGTATTTATTCGAAACGAATTTTATCATCGTTTTACTATACCATTGACAGGAGACCACGCAATAAAAAATGCGCTAGGCGTGATTGCACTCTGTCATTATGAAGATGTGCCCGCTGCAGTAATAAATGAACGCTTTGCTACGTTTGGAGGAGTGAAGAGACGCTTTTCGGTATGTGAATATGAAGGAAGAGTACTTGTAGATGATTATGCACATCATCCGACTGAAATCCGAGCTACCCTCGATTCTGCGCGCCAAAAGTATCCTGATCGGGAAATCGTAGCTATATTCCAACCGCACACGTTCACACGTACGGCAGCTCTTTTAGATCAATTTGCAGAAAGCCTTGCAGAAGCAGATTATGTGTATCTTTGTGATATATTTGGTTCAGCCCGCGAGCAAGCAGGAAGTTTAACTATTACAGATTTGATTGATAAAGTACCGAATGCCCATTACTTAAAGATCGATGATATGTCTGAATTAGCGAGCCATGAAAATGCAGTGCTCATATTTATGGGCGCGGGAGATATTCAACAATACTTAAAGCAATTTAAATTGCTAATCACTAATGAGGAAACAGCTTAACCCGTTTTAGGGGAGCTGTTTTTTTATTTAAAGGTTAGGAGGGCACTACTTTCGTTACCATCACTAACTGCTTATAACTATAGCCACTATAACTTATCCATACGAACTTTCTTCCTGTAGAATCTTCAATCCTATTCACATTTTTAGCGTAATAAAAGAAAGAAATGGAATTCATAAAAGGAAAACGCCTAGTTATGTCGAACAGGAGTAATAGGACGAAAAGTTTAGAAACTCGAGAAGAGGGGTAAAGTTTTCGTAAGAATATGCTCTAGGAGGACAACATCAGTGGTCAATTTACTTTACATCGCAGCAGTCATTGCAGCGATAGCATTTCTTATTCTTTGTATTAGTCTAGCTGTGACGCTCGGGTCTTTAAAAACTACCCTACAAAGCGTCTCCCACACGGTAGATGACTTAACAAAGCAATTAGAAGGGGTTACTACAGAAAGTACACAACTCCTTCAGAAAACCAATCAGCTTGCTGAAGATTTGCACGGCAAAGCTGAAAAGTTGAACACTGTGGTGGATGCGGTAAAAGGAGTAGGCGATTCCGTGAATAACTTAAACCAGTCTGTTCATCGGATCTCTCATTCTGTTACTACACAAGCCGAACAAAACAGTGATAAAATCGCGCAAGTATTACAATGGGGGACTGTAGCTGTTGGTCTTTACGATCAAGTGAAAGAACGTCAGCCTGTGAAGTCCAACGGTTGGACAGTATATAAAGCGCGCTCCTAGTACTAGCATTTTCCTTAGTAGCATACAAAAACATTCAATTTACAGGAGGAAGAAAAATGACAGAAAACAAACCAAATTACAATGAAAACCAGGGGAATTACGCAAATACGTACGGCCAACCTCAATATCCAGCAAATTACAACTATCGCTCAACAAATGATTTATATGAAGAAGATAATAGCGGTGCGAGCAGTTTTATAGCTGGAGCCATTGTCGGTGGAATAATCGGTGCAGCTACAGCGCTATTTTTAGCACCAAAAACAGGACGTGAAATGCGTGAAGATTTAACTTCACAAGCATCACAATTAAAAGATAAGAGTATTGAGTTGAGCTCGACAGCAAAAGATAAGGCAGTGGAACTTTCAGGAACTGCAAAAGAAAAAGCTGTAGAATTATCTAGTACGGCTAAAGATAAGGCAGTTGAGTTGTCAAGTGCAGCGAAAGATAAAACAGCGGACTTAACGGGTACAGCGAAGGAGAAAACTGCTGCATTTACAGCAGTAGCAAAAGATAAAACGTCAGAGTTTTCTCAGACGATTCAGGAACAATCAGGGCAACTAGTTGATAAAGTAAAATCCGCAGCTTCCAAAGCCAATATTCCGATGGATGACGGTACAGTATCTTCTGAAGGCGAAGAAGCAACAGATTATAAAAGCGTAAAAGAAACTAATGAAAAGTCTGGTGATCTTTCTAAAGCTAACGAAACAACAGCTAAGAAAGAAGATGAAAAAGAGGATGAGTCTTCTAAAGATAATTCTTCAGGTAAAAATGATGCGAAGGCAAATCAAAACACAAGTAATAAAAACTCGAAAAATTCTAAAGTAGACGCTTCTTCGGATAAAAAAGATAATAAAGCAACGACAAAATGATGAAAAGGGGCTGTCCAATAAGTCCCTAATATAAATCAGGCAGCGAAAAACGAATCGTTTTTCGCTGCCTGATTTTGGTTTGTAGTCGTTCACAGTTGAAAGTAGCCGGCGGATGCCCACTACTTTCAACTGTGAACCAGTGCGACGATTCCGAACTTCGTATGAACCTTTTCAAGGCCACGGAGCGATGCCGTAGGTTCTTCTATAGAAAAAGTGAGCTGTTCTGTGGTATACTGTTCGTAAATAATCTTTGGATTGCGCATAAAAAATCGTCTTTTCGTAGAGTGGGTTAGGTAACTTTATTCTACTAGAATGGGCGATTTTTTTGTACCTATTTGAAGCAAGACATCGAGTGGATTTTCGTTCTAGGCGGCGACTCGGGGAGGATCAGGTCGACAAGTGAAACATCCGGCGTAGCGCTAGCGGAGCGGTATGGTTCACTGCGACCCCTCCCGAACGCGTCCGCCTGGAAAGGAACGGCGAAGAGAGGATTCTTCTATTCGTTTCATGAGAAAAAGGGCTGTCACAGAAACTCAGTTCTCACTGACTTTCTAGACAGCCTCTTTTTTGTTAACAATTATTCAAAGCGGATTTCTAACTGATCCCCACCGAAAATAGGTTCATTGAATCGAATGGGTTCGCCGTTTCGTACTAAACGATAAGCAGAAGCCGCGTTAGTAGGTAGCGAGAATTCAGTAAATGAAAAGATGTCGCTGAAAATGATCGGTGCATTTGATACAGAGGTAAATTCTACTTGATCAGATGAATGAACTTGATAGGATAAATTCGCAAGTTGTCCATTTACATAGACCGCTGTACGTTGTTTTTTAATGGAGACAGGTTCGCCATTGAATGTAATATCCGCTCGTGCTTCCAAAATGATATCTAACTCATTAGCAATCTCTTGTAACGTTGTTGCAGGAGGCTGATGCGTTGTGATTTGATCTCCGTCTTTTATAATGTAATGATCGTCTACTTCATTGCCATCTACTATGTACAGGATCGGGCGGGATTTCACCAATTGTTTTTTCCCGTCATGTATTACAGAAAGCTGCGCCACATCTAGTGAATCATTCATTTCTTTAATGGCTGTAGCTAATGAACATGTAGTTCGTGTGGTAAGTTCATCACGGTCTGTTACTAACGTTTCTAACGAAGTCGGGAGCCCATTTAATAAGATTTCATCTTGTCGTGTCATAAGTACGCCGTCTAGCGAAAACTGTATAGTAGCGGGTGCTTGCATCAAATCGCCGACTTTCGCTACTGCATCTTCCCCGTCTTTTCCAAATTCCAGTTCAATTACGTCTTGGTGATGTATTAAATCTTTAGTACTTGCTTCTTGTCCATTTAATAAAATCGTAGTTGGAGATCCGTGTTCACCAGGCAATGTAACCCACTCGTCGTTCACTTTTACTGTCAGTGCAAGACCAGGTTTACCGTATAATTTACGAGCAGACACATTGGCAGCGAGTAAGGCATCTCCTACAGTCATCTCTTTCAACTCAAATAAACGGATAGTCTTTTCATTTACCGTAATAGACATGTAGTGAATAGGAGATCGATGGGCTGCAATGGCAATGCCAATTGGTGTAACTAGTGAGGGAGAAGCTTCAATATTATCGTCAAGTGTTACGCCAGATAATGCGTCCAAGCTTCTAATAGCCACTCTCGTATCAGGCAACTCTAGTTCATTACTTAATTCTTTCGATAACGTAGGTGTCAGACTACCTCCTCCAACGATCATCACCGCTTGTGGAGAAGTATTGTTGTTTAGTCTCTTAATCTCATGGGAAATAGCTGCAGCTAGCCTTTTAACTGCTGGACTAATGACATCCACTACTTCTGTAGATGGAATTTTTTGTTCGAATCCTAAAATGTCTTGAACTGTAACTTGTTCGGATGATAAAAGCTGTCGTTTCATTTGCTCGGCCAACGGGAAATCGAGCAAATAATGGCTACTTAATGTTTCAGTAATTTCATCTCCCGCGATAGGAACCATGCCATAGGCTGTTACTGTGTTGTCGTTGACGATTGCAATATCAGAAGTGCCTGCTCCGATATCGACAAGAGCAATATTCAATCGTCTCATAGAAGGCGGAACGAGTACGTTGATAGCGGCAATCGGTTCTAGTGTCAATGCCTCCATTTCTAAGTCCGCTCGCTTCAACGCAGCCAGCAAAGATTCCACGACAACTCGCGGCAGGAAAGTGGCGATCACTTCAATCGTGGCTTGGTGACCTGTCTGATCGATTAAACTACCAATCTTTTCGTCATTTAATTTATAGTGCAAGACTGAGTAGCCTACGCAATAATAATGATCATCTTCCGTTAATTCGTTAGAGGTAAGCAGTAATTGTTGAGCATTCTGAACGGCAGACAGCTCTAACCGATTAATATCTTCAGTCGAAATTAACGTGCGCTCTGAAATATCTACTGTTACTTTCCCTTCCGCCGTTTTTAATGAACGACCCGCTGCAGCTACACTAACACGTTCTAAAATACCGTGTTGCTCTTCTAGTTGTTGCTTGATCTGTTGAATAATCGCAGCAACACTTAAAATGTTATGTATTTGTCCATCGATCATCGAACGTTCTTTATGTTCTTTTGAAAGCAAGTCTATAATATGAAATGAATCCCCTTGTTGTTCAAGCACAATGCCGACAACGGAGCGTGTTCCGATGTCTAGTGCGAATAATTTCTTCCCCAGAACTTCCAACCTCTTTTCAGCCTTTATTCTATGTCAACATAGTGAAAATGTATTAATTCGGTGAAATTGCGTGACTTTTCAAAGAGAAGTCATTATACTTGGTCTAGTATATAAAAATGTACCATAGATTCCAACGTTAGAAAAGGAAGATATGTGCGGGGAGGAGACAGAATGATGAGACAGCAAGATTTAGGTGAGTTAAGAGGACGCATTGATGAATTGAATATTGATATTCTTAAATTGATCAATGAGCGTACTAGTATAGTTCAAGAAATTGGGAATGTGAAAGAAAAGCAAGGTGTAAATAGATATGATCCGATCCGCGAACGGGAGATGCTGAATGTTTTAAAGAATGCGAACAATGGGCCTTTACCAGACGGTATTTTGGAACAAGTTTTTAAATCAATTTTTATGTCAGCACTTGAAGTACAACAGGACAAGCAAAAGAACGCTCTGCTCGTTTCTCGGACGAAAAAAGCAGAAGATACAATCGTAGACGTAAACGGCCAAAAAATTGGAGGCGGGCAACCGACTTTCGTTTTCGGACCTTGTGCAGTAGAATCTTACGAGCAAGTACTGGCAGTTGCGCAATCGATCAAAGCGAAAGGCTTGACGATGATTCGTGGAGGAGCATATAAACCACGTACATCACCGTATGACTTCCAAGGATTAGGTCTTGAAGGTCTAAAAATTTTAAAGCGAGTTGCAGACGAAACTGGTCTATCTATTGTTACAGAAATTATTACACCTACACACTTAGAGGAGGCACTCGAATATATCGATGTGATCCAAATCGGTGCGCGTAATATGCAGAACTTCGAATTGTTAAAAGAAGCAGGAATGGTAAATAAACCAGTGCTTCTAAAACGTGGAATGTCTGCTACTATTTCTGAGTTCGTGAACGCAGCTGAATATATTATTTCTAAAGGAAATACGGAAATTATGTTATGTGAGCGCGGTATTCGTACGTACGAA
The DNA here is from genome assembly GCF_003351785.1 of Sporosarcina sp. PTS2304. Lineage (GTDB taxonomy): Bacteria > Bacillota > Bacilli > Bacillales_A > Planococcaceae > Sporosarcina. The sequence continues at coordinate 1,451,455 of NZ_CP031230.1, read as the reverse complement.
ACAGCTACACGAAATACGCTCGACATTTCTGCTGTACCAATCTTGAAGCAAGAAACACACTTACCGGTATTTGTTGACGTTACTCACTCTACAGGCCGTAAAGACTTGTTGCTTCCAACAGCGAAAGCTGCAATTGCAGTAGGAGCAGACGGCGTTATGGCAGAAGTTCATCCAGATCCGGCAGTTGCATTATCGGATTCTGCACAACAAATGGACATACCGCAGTTTGATAAATTCTACGAAGAGATTACACGCTTCATGAATACGCACCAAACGATTTAACATTCTAGCACCGATCCTTTATAATAGAGGATCGGTGCTTTCTACATAAGAAGAAATATTTTCAATACAGAAATAATCCTAAATACCGATAAAACACGGTATACTAATAATGAAGAAGGATAGGAGGAACAACTATGGCCATCACCATTTACGATGTAGCAAGAGAAGCAAATGTATCTATGGCAACGGTTTCACGAGTAGTGAATGGGAATCAGAATGTAAAACCTGCTACTCGCAAAAAGGTATTGGACGTCATCGAACGATTAGGTTATAGACCGAACGCAGTCGCTCGAGGACTAGCTAGTAAACGGACAACGACGATTGGAGTCATCGTTCCGGATATGTCGAAAAGCTATTATGCAGAGCTTTCTAGAGGGATTGCAGATGTTGCCACAATGTATGAGTACAACATCATTATTTCCAATTCGGACAAAAGTACATCTAGGGAAGTAGAATTGTTTGAAGATCATTTAGGGAAGCAAGTCGATGGCTTGATTTTCATGAGTGATTCTATATCACCGGAAGTACGGGCTGAAATGAAAACAGCAAATGTTCCTATCGTTTTAGCAGGTACTTTAGACTTTGAAACGAATTTACCTTCTGTCAATATCGATCATGAACAGGCGGCTTACGATGTAGTGAAAAAACTGATCGATAACGGTCACAAACGAATTGCTTTTGTCTCTGGACCTTTCACACGAGATATTAACCGCGTTTGTAAACGAGTAGGGTATGTACGTGCATTAGAAGAAGCAGGGCTGACAATTGACGAAGAACTGATTGTGGAGACAGACAACACGTATGATGATGCATATGAGAGTTGGAACGTACTACGTAAACTTTCGAGTCGCCCGACAGCAGTTATGACAAGTAGTGATGAGATTGCTGTTGGTATTATGAATGGCGTACGGGACGAAAATCTTAGAATTCCTGAAGATTTGGAGATAATCTGTTTCCAGCACTCCATTTTGGCGCGTATCGTTCGTCCGCAATTATCTGCAGTAGTAGTCCCTTTATATGACTTAGGCGCGGTGTCTATGAGATTGTTAACTAAGCTCATGAGTGAGGAAGAAGTGGATGAAACGGAAGTTGTGTTACCGTATCATTTAGAGGAACGTCAATCGGTGCGATAAGCACAAAAGTATAAAAAACGAGTAGAATAGTACGTTACATAGTTAAGTTTTTGAGAATAGAAGTAGCGTATCAATAAATTCGACTGACATATTATACTATTTGAGTTGTTAGGGGGGTTATCCAGTAAATCAGTAGCGACTGATTCTCTGCGATGACTCTTTTTTCGCTACAAGCAACTAACAATTAAAACAGGCAGAAAAAATGACTAGTTTTTTCTGCCTGTTTCATGGCGGCGATTTATTAGAAAAGCTTTTGTATATTACTTTCCTTTGCGGATGACATGGAGAGCCCGAGTGAGCATTTGCTCATTCTTTTCCTCTATATCTTTTTTGCGTGGAACAGGCTCATATAAATTTGGTGGATCTTGCCATGTTTCAATAAGAGACACAGGAGATTCAGGTTGCCACTTCTTCAACCATGCTTCTGGAAGCGGTCCTGTCGGTGTCGGAATGGATTGCATCGTCAACCATAGATGAGACCATGCACGCGGTACTACTCGCCAAATATCATATCCTCCACCGCCGATAGCGATCCATCTTCCATCGCAGTACTCTTCTGCAATTTCTTTCGCAAGTTTTGGAATCTCCTCATAAATTTTCATTGTGCTATATAAATGAGTTAATGGATCAAAATAATGAGCATCTGCTCCGTTTTGCGTTAAGATGACATCTGGCTTGAAGAATTCGGCCACTTCTCTTAACGCCGTACGGTAGATGTTAAGAAATGATTCATCCTCTGTAAATGCATCGATAGGGAAATTGAACGATGTACCGTATCCTTTCCCGTTGCCTCGTTCAGTTACGTTACCTGTACCTGGGAAGAGGTAGCGGCCTGTTTCATGGATAGAGAATGTGCAAACGTCTGGATCATCATAAAATGTCCACTGCACGCCATCGCCATGGTGTGCGTCTGTATCCACATACAGAACTTTCGCTCCGTATTTTTTTTGCAAGTATTTAATTGCGACAGAACTATCGTTATAAATACAAAAACCAGATGCTTTGCCTTGGAAGCCGTGGTGCAACCCTCCGCCGAGATTTAACGCATAGCGAGAGCGACCTTCCATTACTTCTTCAATTGCGGTTAGTGTGCCCCCGACGAGTAAAGCGCTTGCATCGTGCATCCCTGTGAAGAAAGGAGTGTCCTCTGTGCCGATGCCGTAAATACTACCGATAGTTTCACTTACTTCACCTTTACTAGCTTTCTTCACAATATCAATATATTTCGCATCATGTGCCAGTAATAACTCTTCATCTGTTGCTGTTCTAGGTACAACAATATCGTCAGCATTAATTGCTTGAAGTTCATTCAATAAATCCATTGTTAAAATGATTCTTTTCTGATTGAAAGGGTGAGTATCCGAAAATTCATAATTTAACTGGTCGGGTGAATAAATAAAACTCGCTGTTTTTTTCATATGCCCATCTCCGGTTCGCCTGGCCAAAGAACGTCAAACCCTTCCGATTTCAAATCGGCAATAATTGCAAGGGGATTCATTCGTTTGATTCGAACGGCTAGAATTTTACACTCTTCATCATCTTGATAAGGTTGAACTAAAACACTTAGTACGTTGGTGTTATGTTTATGAAATACTTTTGATACTTCATAGAGAATACCTGCGCGGTTGGGTACTCGGATTTGTATGTGGGAGCTCGGTTGGTTTGCGCCGGTTAATTCAATATAATTGTATAGCAAATCAGTTTTCGTCAAAATACCTACCAATTGATAATTAGAAACGATAGGCAGACATCCGATTTCGTATGTGTAGAACAGTAGAGCAGCCTCTTCAGCAAAGTCCCTAGGATGCCCGATCACTAAATCGGTTTTCATAATCTTATCAAGAGTAGTTGCGTAAAGAGAAGGTTCATTTTTTTCAGAGATACTCGAAGGTGAAGCTTCTTTTACGTCACGATCTGTTACTAGTCCTATTAAACGTTCTTTCTCTATAATGGGTATATGTCTAATTCTTTTTTGTTTCATTAATTGAACAGCGTCCGCGATTGTGTGCGTAGGATTCAATGTAATCACGTCTGTTTTCATTATGTCTTGTACGAGCATGATCATTCCTCACTTTCAATGGTTCACACGGTTTTTGAATCGAACCCGATCAAACTGCTCGATGGAGTGCTGATCGACGCGTTTTCCGATTCTTGCCATTAAACAATTGGCAGGATGAGAGCAAACTTCAGGATCATCCGTCGAAAAGAATTCCATGCCACCTGCACGCATCATTTTTTCCATCACTTTCCGGTAATCCCAAACAGTTAAGCCTGTTCCTTTTAAGTCCCAGTGCCAGTAGTATTCAGTAGTAATAATAATGTAATCTTCCATTGCATCATCTAACATAGATAATTCCAATAATGATTTTCCGATATGGGCGCCGCGGTAAGCAGATGCTACTTCAATAGCACCCAGTTCTATTAAGTTTGGCAATTCAGCCTCATACCAACGTTCCATAGGATCTGGATACAAATAGGTTACATAGCCAATAATGAGATTTCCTATTCTGGCAATATTGATGCGACCTTCAGGAAAAGAAGCGATTTTTACTAATGCTTCCTGTTGTTGTTTACTCGGTCGAAATGCTTTAAGTCCTTCGTGAAAATCAAACTTGGCTAGCTGTTCAGATGAAATAGGCCCTTCTATGACCAACTCTCCTTCATCGTGAGGATAGGATCTTGAAAAATAGGTTTTTCTATGTTCCACGCAGCTCACTCCTTCCTTTTAACTCTACCCTTAATGCGAGCAAATAATCGCTGTCAATCTGGTTTGTACATATCTAAATCAAGTATACATTTTATCCTAGTAAAATGTATATTATTTTCAGAAAATCATGGAATTGTCGATATTTTGCTATAAAAAACCGGATTACAATAGGTACATTGTAATCCGGTATGTTAATTATTCTTTCTTCGGTGACTCAACGTCAGGTGTTGCTTCTGGTTTGGCGTCCGTCTCGGGCTTAGCCTCTGGTTTTGTATCCGGTTTTGCATCAGGCTTCGTTTCAGGTGTAGTATCCGGATTTTTCGTATCCGTTGAATTCGCTGGTTTTTTATTTGGAGTTGTTGTATCCGGTTTTGGTTTTACAGGAGCCGCATTCGTTATAGTATTGGACGCTGCGGATTGAAGTCCGGTAATATCAACAGCTCTTACATAATATGAACCATAGCCAATGGTGTATGAACGTGATGCACCATCTCTAACAGTTCCAATGCGTACGCCATTTTGGTAAATATAATAACCAATGACATCATTAGATGATGAAGCAGTCCATGTTAGAGTCGCTCCGTTTTTGCCGGCTTGCACTGGAGCGGGCGGTACATTATTAGCTGGGAATGAAGCGCCGGATACGACGTTGCTTGAATATCCGCCCTGACCCGCCAATAGTTTCGAACCATCTCCACCTAACCGTCCCATCATCCGTTTAACAAACTGAGAATTTACACCTACACCGCCAGAAGAAACAAATTCTCGTGGTGTAGAAGGAAGTGCTTGATACAACTTGCCATTCACTCGTACGGAAGCGGTATTGATAATGCTGTCGTCCACTTTTGTAGGAACCATTACTTTCGAGTTAAATAAATCCGATCGAACTAGACCGGCTGCTGAACATGCTGCGGAAGGCGCCATGCCAGAAACTCCACAGAATGACCGTGTGACAACCCCGTTCGGACGTTTAAATCGTTCGGCCGCTTTAACCGTCTCAGGTCGCAAGCTGTTAGCGGTATTCATCAATTGACCGAATAATCTAGCTGTTCGTTCGGAAGGGTGCATTTGACTACTGCGGTACCCACTATATAAAGGGGTCTGCTGGTTTTTATAACCAAGCCACACACCGAGTGAAACGTTCGGATTGTACCCAACGAGCCAAGCGTTCCCGTAATGTTGAGAAGTTCCTGTTTTCGCTGCTAAATCTGGTCGGAAATTCATGAACCCAGGCAAACGTGCTGCAGTACCAGGTGGTCGAAGTACGTCACGCATCATGTCCGTAATAATGTATGCAGTCTCTGGACTGAAGACATCGACTGGTTCGATTTTATGTTCATAAATAATATTGCCTTTCATATCTTCGATTCGATCAATCATATACGATTTGATAAATTTACCGTCATTCGCAAATGTTGCGAAAGCATTTGTGTTTTCCTCAACAGAAACACCGATATCCATACTACCGAGAGCTGTCGTCAAATATTGGCCATCAGCTTCAGTTAATTTAGTGAAATGCATTTTTTTAAGAAATTCGATAGGCTTTCTATCGATAATTTGATCATATAAACGAAGCGTAGATAAGTTTTGAGAACGTGCTAATGATTCACGCGCTGATAAAATTCCAAGCTCACGATCAAAGTAGTTCCCAGGTCTATAGGATCCTTGTCTAAACTTCACGTCAACTACCGGACTACCTGCACCGATGACTCCGTACTCTATAGCAGGAGCATAGACAAGCAGGGGCTTCATAGAAGATCCGTTATGTCTAAATGCTTGAGTCGAGTGATTCATTGCTTCTATTTCATGTCCACGTCCACCGATGAACGAAAGAACTTTACCTGTATGATTTTCGATTAAAGTCGCACCGACTTGTACAGGATCTTCAATAATCGTCTTTTTACCTGATTCTTCATCTACTTTTTCAGAAGTATACGTAAATCCATAGTATTTGAAGTTCTTCGCTACTTCATTCATCTGATCGTATAAGTCTTTATCGATCGTTGAGTAAATTCGATAACCATCTGTGCGCATAGAACGATCTGCCATAATTTCATATTTCTCTTTCACTTTTGAATCTTCTTCAAATCGAGTAGCATCTAACCCGTCTTTTTCAGCTAGAACTTTTGCCAAAATTTCGATTGTGCGATTTTGGATCTCTTGTGTGACATACGGATAACGTTCAGTTGCACGACGAGAAGGTTGTCTGAAATCTTTAGTTACGTCATAAGCGATAGCTTCTTGATATTCTGCTTCTGTAATATATCCTGTATCGCGCATCCGAAATAATACAGTCTTCATACGGTTCACTCCGTGTTGAAGTTTTTCCCGCTCCTTAATCCCTTGGTTTTTACTATAGAAAGGAGTATACGTATAAGGTGCTTGTGGGATACCAGCAATATAAGCAGCTTGCGGCAAGTTTAAATCAATTGCCTTAATCCCAAATATGCCTCGCGCTGCGGTTTCTATTCCCGCGATATTCTGACCTGTTATATCTCTACCATACGGAATGATATTTAAATAGGCCTCTAAAATTTCATCTTTTGTCATGAAATGCTCTAAACGCATGGCTAGTAAGATTTCTTTCGCTTTTCGTTCATAAGACACTTCGTTTGTCAAAATTTGGTTTTTTACTAACTGCTGAGTCAGTGTAGAACCGCCTGTTTGACTGTCAGAATTCGTAAGATCTTGGAAAACTCCGCGGAAAATGGCTTTTGGCACGATGCCTTCATGTTCGTTGAAGTATTCGTCCTCAGTAGCCAAGACTGCATCTAATGCATATTGTGATACTTTATCGAGCGTGATTTGTCGCCGCTCAATATCTGAATTGATCTTTCCTAAGTACACATTATTCGCAAAGAACATTTCAGACGTTTCTTCATAATTAAATACTGCATTACGCAACTCGTCCTTTGTACGTAAAGGCTCCTTCGCTACGAGTGAAGCAAAGTAGCCTGCGCCAACGGAGGACGCAAATACGGCGCCAATGACACTGAAGATTAGCATCAATATAAATAAATTCCAAAGTACACCAGAACTAATTCGAAGTTTTTTGGCCCAAGGCTCTTTTTTTACCTTCTCGAATGAATTCTCTAGTTGTTGGATCTTATTGTTTTTCGATTTCCTCAAATTATTCTCCCCCTAAAAATCTTATTTATTATAGCATAAATTTGAGTGAATTAAGCAATAAATGTTGACTTTCATTGGAACTTGGTTAAAATTAGACTCAGATGAATTTACATGTCGAAAAAACCGAAGTAATGATAGCGAGTTCCGTCTTAGAGAGACAGCGGTTGGTGAAAGCTGTTCGGTGCGCTAGTCATGAATTACAGTTTTGGAGTGTACGTTTTGCGCAACGTTATCAGCGCCTTAAAGCCGGAGAGTAGGGAAGTACTCTCAAGCCGGGTGGTACCGCGTTAATTAACAATCAACTAACGTCCCTGCATGATCATTTACTGATTATGTAGGGACTTTTTTATGTTGATTTTAGGAGGAAAAGGAAAATGTCAAATGAATTAATGGATGATTTACGCTGGAGAGGGTTATTGTACCAACAAACGAATGAAGAAGGATTGGAGAAATTGCTAACGGACGAAAAAATTTCTCTATACTGCGGTGTCGACCCTACAGCAGATAGTATGCACATCGGGCATATTGTGCCATTGCTTACGCTTCGTCGTTTCCAAATGCATGGTCATCAGCCGATTTTATTAATAGGTGGTGCAACGGGCATGATTGGAGATCCGTCAGGTCGCTCGGAAGAACGTCAATTACAAACGACCGAGCAAGTAGCTAATAATGTGCGTGGTATTAAAAAGCAATTAGAAATGATTTTCGACTTTCAATCAGATAATGGGGCAAAGCTAGTAAATAATAATGACTGGATCGGGTCGATGTCATTAATCGAGTTTTTACGTGACTACGGAAAGTTGTTAAGCGTAAATTACATGCTAGCAAAAGATAACGTAGCTTCTCGTTTAGATCAAGGTATTTCATACACGGAGTTTTCTTACATGCTTATGCAAGGGGCGGATTTTAATCACCTATATGACCATCATAACTGCCGTGTGCAAATCGGTGGATCCGACCAATGGGGTAATATTACAACAGGCTTGGAAGTTATCCGTAAAATGCATGATGAAGAAGTAAAAGCTTACGGATTCACAATACCGCTCGTCACAAAAGCAGATGGGACGAAATTTGGCAAATCTGCAGGCGGCGCGGTATGGTTAGATGCGAAAAAGACGTCACCGTATGAGTTTTACCAGTTCTGGATCAATGCTGCCGATGCAGATGTTGTGAAATACTTGAAAATCTTTACGTTCCTTAGCCGTGAAGAGATTGAAGCGCTTGAAACAGCTGTGCAAGAAGAACCACATTTACGTCAAGCGCAAAAGACGCTTGCTGAAGAAATGACACGTTTAGTCCATGGACAACAGTCACTTGACCAGGCATTGCGTATTTCAGAAGCTTTATTCAGTGGAGATTTAAAGGCGTTGACTGCATCTGAAATGAAAGATGCTTTTAAAGATGTGCCGACTGTGGAAATGGAAAAAGCAGATCAGAATATTATAGACTTTATCGTCCAGGCAGGAGTTTCTCCATCTAAACGTCAAGCGCGTGAAGATGTGACGAACGGTGCAATATCATTTAATGGTGAACGTATTACAGATACGGCGTTTACTGTAGGAGCGGATCAGCGCTTGGAAGATGCATTTACGATTGTTCGACGCGGAAAGAAGAAGTACAGTATGGTGAAGTTTATCTAAAGAGAAAGAAGCTCCTAGAATTCTAGGGGCTTTTTGATGTTTTAAGAAGAAGGATGATATGTGTATCAAGCCTGTTGATTAACCATAGAAAGAAATTAAGTTTTGGAAATGAGGTGCTTTTGACAAGTAATTGTAGAGCTAGTGTACGTGTGAGGATTCTCCCTACAGAACCGGACGCTTTCCTGAGGGCACGCGGCGGATTCGCCAGAAGTTCTTTGGCGATTACGCCTGTAATTGCAAAGATGTGCTCCTTCTCGCTGCGCTAGGAGATCCACCGTGCTCCCTCCGGAAAGCGTATCGTCTGGAAGCGCAAGCCGCAAGACACTCCAAGTTAGCTTCACTTCATCCAAATGCCGTAGTCCAACTCAATTTTGTCTAAATGAATAAGTGAATTATACATAATATGATTAATAAACCGTCCTGAATGCAAAATGTGTAAATAAAAACCCCTCTCGTCGAGAAGAACCGACGAGAGGGGGAATTATTATTAACGAGAGTAGAATTCTACGATCAACGCTTCGTTGATCTCAGCAGCTAATTCGCTACGCTCTGGAAGGCGAACGAAAGTACCTTTTTTAGATTCTTTGTCAAACGTTACGAAGTCAGGAACAAAGCTATTTACTTCTAATGCTTCATCGATAGCGTTCAAGTTTTGAGACTTCTCACGAAGAGAGATTTCAGAACCAGGCTTCACTGCGAATGAAGGAATGTCCACGCGCTTGCCATCAACTAAAATATGACCGTGGTTAACTAATTGACGAGCTGCACGACGAGTACGTGCAAGACCCATACGGTACACAACGTTATCCAAACGAGCTTCAAGTAAGATCATGAAGTTTTCACCGTGAATACCTTGCATTTTACCGGCTTTGTTGAAAAGCGTGCGGAATTGACGTTCGTTTACGCCGTACATAAAGCGTAATTTTTGTTTTTCTTGTAATTGCAATCCGTATTCAGAAAGTTTTTTACGTTGGTTTGGACCGTGTTGTCCTGGTGCGTATGGACGCTTTTCGATTTCTTTACCAGTACCCGTTAATGAGATACCTAAACGACGTGATAATTTCCAAGATGGACCTGTATATCGAGCCATGAGAGACTCCTCCTCTGTTGGTTTTATTTTGTTGTAAAATAAGACCAGATATGTTCAATCCATCTGCCATTCTATAATCTTGCAACTTCGCCCCTGCAGCCTCGGGGTTACGTGGTGCACCTTTTAAAAAAGGAATAGACTGGACAAAACAGAACACATAACTGCTGCGAATATTTTACACAAATATTAGCATACCAATTTATCGACTGCGGGTCAAGTGTATTCATCATATATAAAAAATGAAGTTACAACACTTTTGTTTTTACAAAAAGCACGGTACACTAAAATAGAATAGAATAAAGCGCTTTCAAGCGTATTTGAATAACATAGAACAAGGAGGAATCAACATGCACAAGAATAACAACTGGCATAAAGAAACAGCAATGATACATGAAGGTTACGACAGCAAAGAACATCAGGGAAGTCTTGCAGTGCCGCTGTATCAAACCGCAACGTATGTATTTGATTCAGCTGAACAAGGAGAAAAACGATTTGCTGGAGAAGAAGCAGGAAATATTTATTCGAGATTAGGGAATCCGACAGTCAGTGTATTGGAAGAACGGATTGCTCGTATGGAAGAAGGGCAGGCGGGACTGGCATTTGCATCGGGAATGGCAGCGGTCAGTGCGGTGCTTGTTCATGTGACAAAGGCGAATGATCATATCGTATGTTCGCGAGGAATTTATGGATGCACATTTGGATTATTAAAAATCATGGAAGAAAAATACGGGATTACTCATGATTTAATCTCTATGGGATCTGAAGAAGAAATTGAACGAGCAGTGAAACCGGAGACGACATGTATATATGTAGAAACACCAATTAACCCGACGATGGAGTTAGTTGATTTGCAAGCTGTAGTTACCGTAGCTAAGCGACATAATTTAAAAGTGATTGTAGACAATACATTTTGTTCACCATATATCCAGACACCTTTAACGTTTGGCGCAGATTTTGTTTTGCATAGTGCGACAAAATATTTAAATGGCCACGGAGATGTCATTGCAGGTTTGCTGGTAGGGAACAGTAAAGAAGAAATGGCGAAACTACGCAGTACGGTTCAAAAGGATTTTGGTGGAGTGATTTCACCATTTGACGCGTGGTTATTACTCCGTGGCATTAAAACATTGCCTGTCCGCATGGATCGTCACGCAGCAAATGCGAAAATTGTATTTGACTATTTGAAAAAACATTCACAAGTAGATGAAGTGTTTTATCCGTTTGATGAACAGCATCCTCAGTTCGCAATCGCGAAGAAACAGATGAAAACGGGTGGGGGTCTTATTTCCTTTACGATTAAAGGGGGGAAGATTGAAGCGCAGAAATTCTTAAATCAATTATCTCTTATAAAATTAGCCGTCAGCCTTGGCGATGCGGAAACTTTAATCCAGCATCCGGCTTCTATGACACATTCCGGTGTACCTGTAGAAGAGCGTGAAAAGATGGGAATTACCGATTCATTATTGCGATTATCTGTTGGTTTAGAACATATGGATGATATTATTGCTGATTTGGAACAAGCCTTTCAAATCATTTAAGCAGGTAAATTATAAAACGAGCGACCCTGTGAAAAGGATCGCTCGTTTTATTGTATAGAATTGTGGAAGGACTGTCACAAAATGATAGTCCTTACTTTTGATAACTTACTATAATCGTGTTGGTTTTATTTGTCATGTAGAATCTGAATGTACCGTATTTGCCGCGGTCGTGTTCTACTGGTTGTTTTACTTAAGCAACGCAAACCCTACCTACTTTTGCGTCCTTGCGACCCTATAGTCGCGCCAGTGATGAATAAGTGTTCCGAAAAACATCTGCAGAACGCCATTTCTTCGTGTCAGATTAGTTATCAATCCCAATTCATTAGTATACAGCAGCTATGTAAAAATGTCAAACGAGTTTTCAAATAGAAATAAGAAAACGTTTCAAGTCTGTTGATTCACCATATTATGTATAATTCTCTCATTCAATCATTTAAAGCGATTTTGACTATGGCAGTTGAATGGAGTGAGGCTGATTTGCAGTCTATTGCGGCTTGCGCTTCCAGACGATACGCTTTTCGGAGGCGACTTGTCCGGTTCCTCTCGGGAGAATCCTAACGAGTACAAAACCTCTACAACTACTTGTCGAAAGCGCCTCATTTCCAAAACCCAATTCCTTTCTTTCGATAATCAACAGGCTTTAAAACGTTTAGTACTAGTTGAATAGGGAAGAAAGAAAATAGAGCCTGTCATCAGTATACAGGAAATAATTATTGGAGGGATTAGGATGAACGTAGAGATTGTTAACGAGTTTCCACATGAATTTTTAATGGAGCAAGCGGATACATGTATCTCCATTTATCAACCGACCCACCGGTATCGACCAGAAAATCAACAAGATCCAATACGATTTAAAAATTTATTGCAAAAAGTGCAAGAGGAATTGGCAAAGTCTTATTCTGCTAACGAAGTAAAAGAAATGCTGACACCTCTTGAGAAGCTACAGGGAGAACGACCTTTTTGGGCACATGCAGGAGACGGCTTAGCTTTATTTGCGACAAAAGAACGTTGCATTGTCTATCGTCTTCAACGTCCGGTGATTGAATTAGCTGTCGTTTCTAATAGTTTTCATATTAAGCCGCTCATTCGTGTATTTCAATCAGCCGATCGTTATCACTTATTAGGTGTCAATCGCCAAGAATTCAAGTTGTTTGAAGGTAATCGTTATGGAATTGAAGAAGTGGAAATTCCTGAAGAATTGGCGAAGACGAAAGCAGAAGCAATCGGGGATCAAGTAACGGAATCATATCTAGGTTCAGGTGATTCTGGCGGTGCTGCAGGTACGGCTATGATGCATGGACATGGCAGTAAAAAAGATGAAATCGATATTGATATTGAACGTTACTTCCGCTATGTAGACCGGACAATCGCAGAACACTATTCAAAACCTACAGGATTACCATTATATTTAGTAACGTTAACGGAGTATCATACCCCATTTAAAGAGCTTAGTCATAATCCACTATTGCGCGAACAGGGAATTAAATCAGATTTTGAAGCGCTGAGTTTGGAACAATTGAGAGAGATGGCATGGCAATGTGTAGAGCCGAACTATCTTAAAAAGACAGAGGACTTAGTTGAGAATTTCGAGAATGCGAAAGCAAGTGGGCAAGGTTCGGAAGACATTAAAGAGATTGCGCAAGCAGCAAGCGAAGATCGAATTAGCCGTCTGATTCTAGAAGATGGACGATTATATCCTGGCAAAATCGATGTAGACACAGGAACTATTCAGACGAATCATTTGGAAGATGAAGCTGTGGATGACGTGATGGATGATCTGGCAGAAATTACATTTAAAACAGGCGGTGAAGTAGTAGTTTTACCGAAAGAGCGTATGCCGGTTGAATCAGGAGTAGCAGCAATTTTTAGATGGTAAGCTAACAAGCAGATGTAGAATATATAAAACGCATGAAGGGGAAGTGAATTATCCTTCATGCGTTTTTACTTGCATGCTTTTCAGAAAATTAACAATTCATTAAGTCGAGCGTACTGATTAGTTTCCTTACTCGTTTTTTAATAAAATCTCTTTAGCTGCTGTTAACGCACTTTGGACGCGCGGGAAGCCGACGTAAGGAATTAATTGCATGATGCTTTCGATAATTTCAGTTTTCGTCAACCCTACAGTAAGTGCACGGTTCACATGTGTTTGAATTTGTGTAGTTGCCCCTTGAGTGACAAGTGAAGAAAGAGTTACTAATTGTCGTTGTTTACTATCTAGCCCTGGTCTTGAATAGATTTCCCCATATGCAAATTCTACTATGTATTTCCGTAAATCAGGTGCTAGTTCTTTTAAGGCGTCTGCTGTCATCATACGATTCGCTTCTTCTTCGCTAACATATTCTCTAATTTTAGTTAAACCAGCTTCAATTCTTTCCGTAGACATGTATAATCCTCCTAGAATTTTTATTATTCTGCCAATAAAGTATAGCATAATTGCATGCCTGTCAATTAAGTATATTATATATAATTTATCAATTTACAAGGGAGTTAGGCGATATAAATAAACGGGCGAGGAATACTAATTTCTACAAATACTGGTCAAGAGCATATCGTTTCTAAAAAAGTCCATTATTTGGATGTTGAATAGGCTAAGTACAATCAATTAAATGAATAAAGGCTTAAAAAACATCAGATACTTCGAATGAGTTTAGAAATTAGCAATAGGAAAAAAGATTCAAAATCAGTAGTGTATGTTTAATCAGCACCACAAGTAGGTATAGTTGAGTAGAACGAGAAAACAACAACTTTGGAGGTAATACAAATGGAAAAGTTTTTCTTGGAAAATGCAGTACAAGCTAAAAAGAAGATTGAAGAATTGGTAGCACAAGGCTACACACATGATGATATTTATATTTTCGCACATAGTCAGGATCGTGAGGATAAAATTGCAGACGCGTTAGATTCCGAGCAGGTGGGAATGAGTGAAATGGGCTTCCTCGAAAAAATGAAAAATATGTTCACTTCACGTGGAGATACGATTCGTGCGGAAATGCAAGCAGTTGGACTTTCTGAGGCAGAAGCAGAAGAAGGCGAAAGTGAGTTAGATAAAGGAAGATTAATGCTTGTTGCTAAGCGATGAAATAAAAAAGATCGGTACAGGGTAGTTACCCTTACCGATCTTTTTTTATTTGTGTTTTCTTCATAGCTTCATAATAATGGTCAATGGGGATGAAAAGTCCGACTTTACCATATGTATCTTCTTCAAGTGTAGCGAAAATTGTACCGATAACTTCTCCATTTTCATTGATGACGGGGCTACCACTATTTCCCCGATAGACAGGCGCTTTAATCATCACTACTGTATCTTTCCAACCAGGTAACTGAATATAGTCCAGTGTATTCCCTTCGTTCGCGATTCCAGAAAAGCTTAATGGATTTCCGATGAGATAAATCGGTTCTGAATCGTAGAACTCCGTTTTATCTGCTAGTTTCAAGTAAGGTAAATTTTGTCCTTGTACTTGTATAACCGCCATATCGATAGAAGGAAATGTTTCAATCACCGTAGCTGGAAACCTTTCTCCTTTTGGAAATGAAACTAGAACGGAATTATTTTCTTCTACTACATGATAATTTGTCAATATTGTGCCATCTTCGCTTATAGAGTAACCGGTACCTTTACTATCTTCTGTAGCCACGATAACAACGGCTTTTTTATATTCAGCAATTTGAGGATTTTTAGAGAGTTCTGATGAAGTCTTTAAAAACTCAATAGCTGGAATTGAATATATTTGAAATAGAACAGAAAATGTACTGATAGCTAATGTCATCGTCATAATCCAAAATATCCATTTGGGGAAAGGGCGGTAAGTACGACGGACGTTTTTTTCTGCGGCTGCTTTTTCTAGTGCCTCTCGTTGCGCTTCGAGCACTAATTCTTGTAGCTCTTCATCATCTAGTTCTTCTTGCAGAGGATCTTTTATATCCAATCCATCACACCTCTTTCTATGAAATAGTATACCAAAACTGAGATATATTGAAATTAGGGTATTTTTACTTAAAAAAGAATACGATAGTTATCTGAAAAAATAGTTAAAAAGAATGACTATATGATATACTGGATGTGAAGATAAAGAACTATAGATGGAGGTGGAAATATGACCAAATCTATTACTGTTAAGGGAGAAACAGTGGAACAAGCCATTGAACATGCGCTGACTATACTAAATCTGTCAATAGATGATGTGCATGTCCGGATTGACCGCCAAGCTTCTCAAACGAGATTCGGTTTAAAAAAAGTGTTGGCTGAAGTAACTGTAACACAAGTGAGTAAAAACGATGAACGAGAGAGTAAATTATCGTCAGTAGCGCGAATACGTGACGGGCAACTCGAAGTCAGTTTTGAAGAACAGTCCTATCCAATGCTTCAACCGTCACCGCATGTAGAGTTATGGGTAAATGGTGAGCGAATAAGAGAGCGTACTATTATTCTACCTACAGATCAAATCGAATGTCACCCGATAACAGAAAACCTTCCAGCAACATTTACTATACGCATAGATAAGGAGCATATGACTGCTACAGCTATCATTACTCCTGGCAAAAATATCATACGTAATCTACTAGAAACAACATGGCAAGAACTATTGATCATACAAGTAACAGAGAAAATACAAATGATAAACGAGTTAACTACTGAAGATATCGTGAAAGAATTGTTAGATATGAGTATTACGTATGGCTTATGCATGGAGACCATCCAGCAGGCTACAGATACAGTAGACGCAAATGAATTTGTAGTCGCTAGAGGAAAACATGCGATTCCTAGTCAAGATGCAACGATTGATTTGATAGCATACAATAAGAAACAAGCAGTCGATGAACATATGCGTGTTGATTTTCGAGAACATAGTCCAATTCCAACAGTCAAAGCAGGGCAGTTAATCGCTACGTACATTCCACCGGTTAAAGGGGAAAAAGGTATTACTCTCTTCGGTGATGATCGACCGGTAAAGCCGCCAAAAGAAATAATTTTACGGCCGAGTGCGAGAGTAAATTGTTTTCAAAATAAACTATATGCCAAAATTGATGGCAGACCAATGATTGAATGGCGGGGAAAATTAGTGAAAGTAGATGTACATCCAGAATACCGCCATAATGCTGACGTAGATTTAGAATGTGGAAATATTCATTTTGAAGGCGATATTTGGATTGGCGGTAGTGTACATTCATCCATGTTCGTTGCCGCATCTGGAAATATTGAAATCATGAAGAATTGTACGAAAGCCTCTATACGGGGAACAAAATCAGTAGTTATTAAAGGAAGCATATTTTCTTCCACTGTAACAGTAGGAATTCAAGAAAAAATTATTGCAATATTAGTAAAGGATTTGGAAGGAATTCTAGCCTACTTAATCAACATCGAATCTGCTTTAGTCCAAATTTTTACTTTACGCAAAGAACTACCTGAGCAAGTCCCTCCTTTCTTACTAAAACAAGCTATCAGATTATTGTTAGAGC
Organism: Sporosarcina sp. PTS2304; assembly: GCF_003351785.1. Classification (GTDB taxonomy): domain Bacteria; phylum Bacillota; class Bacilli; order Bacillales_A; family Planococcaceae; genus Sporosarcina. The sequence goes on along the minus strand of NZ_CP031230.1, from coordinate 1,434,479 downwards.
AAAAGTACAGTGATTTTATGCAATTGATCAAGCAATTTATTCAAGTAGTGAAAAACCATTCGAGAAGATTAGAGGAAGAATGGATTAAGTTGTCCGATCAATTGTACAGTTTGTTTGTAGAGCCGCTTGGAGAGAAACAAACAAATATTCTTTATTTGCGCAAACTTATTAAAGAAGCAGAGTTATTATTGGAAGTATATAGAGAAGAAGCACGTCCTGAATCTATATTACAGGCATCATTTGCACTTAACAGTATCCTGTACAGTAATGGAAATATCCATATCCGGTCAAAAGGTGTCTATAACTGCTCGATTACAGCGCTTAATGACATTGTGATTAAAGGAGTTTGCCGGGGAGGAGAAATTATAGCGAGCAGAAATATTACTATGGATGAAGCAGGATCTTCTGCGGGAGTAAAAACTAAAATACAAACGACCGAAGGAATTATCAAAATCGATACAGTGCATCCGGGAACTAGTATTCAAATCGGTGAACAGCGTCATGAATTTTTCACAATTACTCATAAAATGACAGCGCAAATAAATGAACAAGGTAAATTAGTGATTCAATAGTCAGAACCAGGCTCTAATTCGTCACGTAACTGCCTTTATTGCTTCGATAAATGATAAGTTTTCTACTATTTTTCAAAAAATATGTTTTAACAAGACGAAATTGCTTTAAACATGTTACGATATACTATAATATCTATAGTAGTCACTTTATGCGCGAAGTGTGGGATAGGGGGATCATAGTAAGATGATATATTTCATCATTCCATTAATTATTCTTATTGTTCTAGCGGTCATGGCATTTCTTTCTAGAAAGAAGCACTTAGAAGAAATCAATAAGATGGAACAAGAGAAATTACAAATTCAAAATAAACCGATATTTGAAGAGATGATGAAAGTAAAGCAATTGAATATGACAGGCGAAACGGAAAATATGTTCGAGAGCTGGCGCAACACTTGGACAGAAGTAATTGACGAACGCTTGCCAAAGGTCGATTTGCTTTTACTGGATGCAGAGAGTCAAGTCGATCGTCTCCGCTTCAAAAAAGCAACTGAGACGAAGAAACAAATTGTGGAGATCTTAGCGCAATGTGAAAGAGAAATGCGCGATCTGCTGAAAGAACTCAATGAGTTGATCGGAAGCGAAGAGAAGAATCGTGTCGAAATGGAAACGATTAAAGAAACTCACCGTGCAGCTCGTAAGCGAATTTTAGCTCATCAATACTCATTTGGACCTGCGGTGGATCCTTTGGAGAAAGTGTGGGAATCGTTCAATCCGAGATTTGAGCAATATGACGCGTTGATTGAAAGTGGAAACTATTTGCAAGCACGCGAAATCGTTATTACATTGGCGGATAAGGAAGAACATTTCTCCTACTTATTGCAAGAGATTCCGACGTTATTGACGGAACTGCAAACCAAAATTCCAACAGCATTGCGTGAGTTGCGCAAAGGGATTATTGAAATGGAAGGACAAGCTTACTATCTTGGACATTTGAAGCTGCCGGAGCGTTTCGATAAAATCGAACAACGTCTTGTAGACCTTCGTCAACTTCTTGCGCGTCTAGACGTAGAAGAAGTTGCACATGAAGTAGAAGAAATTCATGATGAAATCGAATCTTTCTATGATGTGCTTGAAGAAGAAGTTAGTTCCCGTCATTATGTTGAAGAACATTGGGAGCCTGCATTGGATCTTTTTGAAGAGCTTCAATATTCAATCCAAGATACGATTGAAGAGTTGAAATTTGTGCAAGAGAGTTATCGTTTGGATGAAGCTGAATCTCAAATTCCACATCAAGGAATGCAGAAGTTACATGCGTTAGCTAAACGAGTAGAAGATTACATTGAACGTCAAGAACGTCATGAATCTGCTTACTCGGAACGCCAGATTGAACTTCAAGGGATTACAGAAGAACTAGATAGAATTGCAGAAGAGCACACGAAGTTTAGCAATCGTATAAAAAATCTTCGGATTGATGAAAATATGGTGCGCTCTCGACTAGCCGCACTTTCTCAACAACTTCATATTGCAGATCGCAACTTACACCGCGCCAATATTCCGGGAGTTCCTGATGATATGGAAATTCAGTTGGAAGAAGCGGATGAACAGATTTTTATCGTCAAACAAAGTTTGGAAGAAGTTCCACTGAATATGGCGTTAGTTGAATCATATGTTCAAAAAGCAGCTGCAGTCGTTGAGGATGTTTGTGATAAAGCGGATGATATGGTAGAAAATGCGTTGCTTGTAGAACGTATTATCCAGTATGGTAACCGTTACCGCGCATCTCACCCGCATGTCCATGAAAAATTACTGCAAGCGGAAGAGTCTTTTATGCAATATCGTTATTTACGCGCATTAGAAGAAGCGGCAACTGCAGTTGAAGAAGTAGAGCCAGGTGCCATGAAGAAAATTCAAAATACGCTTCATCAGAAAGTATAAAGATATGTTGACAAAGCCACCGGCCCGTCCGGTGGCTTTGTTTCGCTCATTCTTATTGAAAAGGAAGGATTTATTCATGTATTTTGATCATAGTGCAACGACCCAAGCAGATGAACGTGTCCTTCGTACGTTTATGGAAGTTTCTACTAGCTATTTTGCAAATCCTGCATCTATACATGTAGCGGGGAAGCGAGCGGAAAAATTATTGGAAAAGGCACGCACCCAATTACTTCAGTCAATTGATCTTGGCTTATCTGAAGGTATTTTCACTTCTGGCGGTACGGAAGCGAATAATCTTGCTATATTAGGATATGTCTATGCAAATCAACGCAAAGGGCGGCATTTAATAACAACTGCTATTGAACACCCTTCTGTTCTTCGGGTATTCCAGTTCCTTGAAACGAAAAATTTCAATGTCGATTATTTATCTGTGGATCGTCAAGGAAGAATATCTCTAGATGAGTTAAAAAACTTACTGAATCACGATACGTTATTAGTTAGTATTATGCACGTGAACAATGAAATAGGCACTATTCAACCGATCACTGAATGTGCAAAAATTATTCATAGCCATTCCCGTGCGGTTTTGCATTCAGATTGTGTGCAGAGCTTCGGGAAGATCAAACTAGATGATACAGGACCTGACCTAGTTACTTTATCCGCACACAAAATTCATGGAGTAAAAGGCAGTGGGTTTTTGGCATATCGGAAAAATTTACGTCTTCAAGCCATTACGTATGGTGGAGGACAAGAGCGGAATTTGCGTGACGGCACGGTGTCTGTACCTCATGCAGCCGCTTTAGCCAAAGCGGCGCGTTTACAAATAGAAGAAGTGAATATGCAGCAATTTCAACAGTGGCGTGAAGAGCTCATTCAGTTTTTTCATGAAATAGATGATTGCCTAGTATTAGCGCCTGATGCGAGCGCACCCTATATATTATCCGTTGCATTTCGTCACGTGACAGGTGAAATTGTCGTTAATTATTTACAGGAGCTAGGCATCATTGTTTCCACATCCAGTGCTTGTTCATCGAAAAAGTCGGATGCCAGTCATGTGATTAAAGCTATTGCGTTGCCAAAGGATTTTGAGAAAGGCGTTATTCGCATAAGCTTTGGCAAAAACCAAACAGCCGATGAAATTCAGCAGTTGAAGGCTGCAATTAGTGATTTTATGCAATTAGTGAAAAGGGGAATTCGAAAATGAACTGGAATACTATTTTAATCAGATACGGTGAGATGTCTTTAAAAGGAAAAAATAAAAGTAAGTTCGTTCGAAAGTTAAAAGAAAATATTAAAGCCGCTTTATCTGAATTGACTACATTGAAGATGCGTGCGGAAAGAGATAGAATGTTCATTTATACAGAGCGCTTGGAAGATCTTGACCGGGCGGTTGAAATATTACCGACTGTCTTTGGTATTCAATCATTCAGTCCAATTGCGGTTTGCGAACCAACTCTTGAAGCGATCAAAGAAACTTCGCTGAAAGTATTAGGCAAAACGGAAACAGAGGGTAAAACTTTTAAAGTAGATATTAAAAGAACGAACAAATCATTTCCGCTCGATACCGGTGAACTCCAGCGAGAGCTGGGTGGGCATGTATTGCGGGCATATCCTCAGTTAATCGTAAAAATGAAAAAACCGGAAATTTTATTATATGTAGAAATCCAACGAGAAGCTGCCTATATTTCTTCTCATACGTATAAAGGCGCTGGCGGCATGCCTGTAGGCTCGAATGGGCACTCTCTGTTATTGCTGTCAGGTGGGATTGACAGTCCTGTAGCTGGTTATCAGATGATGAAGCGCGGTGTTGCATTTGATGCTATCCATTTTGCCAGCCCGCCCTTTACAAGCGAATTAGCACTACAGAAAGTGGAAGATATCATTAGACAATTAACGACATTCGGCTCGACTATTCGTTTGCATATCATTCCTTTCACAGAATTACAGCAAGCGATTATTAAGCAAGTACCGAGCAATTTGACGATGACGACTACGAGAAGAATGATGATGAAAATCGCTGATCGTGTACGCGAAGAGACAGGTGTACTTGGACTTATTACAGGTGAAAGTATGGGGCAAGTAGCAAGTCAAACATTGGAAAGTTTAACAGCGATTAATGATGTGACATCTTCACCTGTTCTTCGTCCGTTAATTGCGATGGATAAATTAGATATTATAGAAATTGCACAAAAGATTGGCACGTATGAAATTTCCATTCGCCCATTTGAAGACTGCTGTACAGTATTCACACCACCAAGTTCCAAAACAAAGCCGCAACTGGATAAAGTTCGTTATTATGAGAGCTTCCAAAACTTTGATGAGATGGTGGAAGAAGCAGTGACAAATCGAGTGACTAGCGTTCCCGGCAAACAGCAAAAGGAGGAATTTGAGGATTTACTCTAAAGAAAATATTACCTGCTTCATCTCCCGCATGAATTTTTCAAAAGTGACCATTCTATAGTCACGAGGAGGTGAACGACATGCCAAACAGCAATAACAATTCAAACCAACTTTTAGTTCCAGGAGTGCAACAAGCTCTTAACCAGATGAAAGAAGAAATCGCTTCAGAATTTGGTGTACAGCTTGGACCAGACTCTACATCGCGTGCCAACGGATCCGTCGGCGGAGAAATCACAAAGCGATTAGTGCGTCAGGCTCAATCTCAAATGAATGGTTATTCAAAATAAGTAAATGAAAGGTCGTCCTGCATATGCGGGACGGCCTTTTTAGTATGTAAAAAATAATGAATGTTATTCTGATTTTAAAAGTATAATGTTAGGAGAGTATATAAAATTTTGAAATTTACTCTTTGTCTTTGTATACTAATACTATTATGTAAAAGGGGGAATGAAAATGAACCGCGAAGAATTGCTAGCGCCAAAACGCTACAACATTGTTTCAGAATTTGAAAAATATGCTATAGGTGATAACAGAAATGCACTGATTTATGTAGATTCAGAAAACCAGCGACAAACAGTAACCTACGATGAACTTATTCAAGCTGCTAATCGTACAGCAAACGTATTAACAGCGAATGGCTTGAAAAAGGGTGATGTCGTTTTGGTAATGGTCCCACGAATGATTGAGGCATATGTTACATATATTGGTGCGCTCAAAGCAGGACTTGTTGTCATACCTAGTTCAGAAATGTTGCGTTCCTCCGATATTGAATACCGAATTGAACATAGTGATGCAAAAGCTATTATTGCTTATGATGCATTTACCGATCAACTAGAACATGTGAATAATATTAATCAAGTGACTGTCTACATTATTGGTCAAGCGAAAGAAGGGGAAGTATCCTTAACCGAACAAGAGAAAACAGCCTCTTCTACATTCGATGCTTGTGACACAGCGAGCGATGATACAGCCTTTTTATCGTATACGTCTGGTACGACAGGGAAACCAAAAGGTGTCGTACACACGCATGGTTGGGGATATGCACACTTACGAACGACTGCACCGAATTGGCTTGGTATCGAAGAAGGAGATGTCGTTTGGGCTACCGCTGCTCCAGGGTGGCAAAAGTGGATTTGGACTCCATTTTTATCCGTGCTTGGAAGTGGAGCTACAGGATTTGTCTACAATGGGAAATTTAATGTTGATAAATACTTGACGTTTCTAGATGAATACCAAGTGAATGTGCTATGCTGTACACCGACTGAATACCGCTTTATAGCAAAGGCTGAAAATCTCACAGACTATTCTCTAGCTTCTTTAAAAAGTGCTGTTTCAGCAGGAGAACCTTTAAACCGTGAAGTCATCGATATTTTCGATAATCAATTTTCATTGAATGTCCGGGATGGCTATGGCCAGACCGAGAATACATTACTTGTCGGAACGATGATCGGAATGGAAGCGAGACCAGGATCTATGGGGAAACCTACGCCAGGTAATATTGTAGAAGTTATCAATGAAGATGGACAAGTAGCTGCGGTAGATGTAGTAGGAGATATAGCAGTGCATAAATCGACTCCTGCACTATTCCAGGAGTACTTAAATGATCCGGAACGTACGAAAATGCAATTTAGAGGCGATTATTACATTACAGGTGATCGCGCGAAAAAAGACGCTGAAGGATATTTTTGGTTCGAGGGTCGCGGAGATGACATCATCGTTAGCTCAGGATACACCATTGGTCCATTTGAGGTAGAGGATGCCTTGATTAAACATCCGGCTGTCCGTGAATGCGCAGTAGTAGCAAGTCCGGATCCAGAACGTGGAAATGTAGTCAAGGCTTTTGTCGTATTGCGTGATACAGTACAAACAGAACAACAACAACTGGTCAAGGAGTTGCAAAATCACGTGAAAGAATTAACGGCACCTTATAAATATCCACGTAAAATTGAATTTTTAGATGAGTTGCCTAAGACGACATCAGGAAAAATTATGCGTATGGAACTGCGTAAAAAAGAGCAAGACACACAAAAATAATTGATAAAAAGACTGTCCGGAGTCGATTTGACTCGACGTTCGGACAGTCTTTTTCACTTATTATTCAGAAAAATGTACGCTGAACTTTTTCAAAGAATGAGTTATCAGTTAGTTTAGCTGTTCGAATAACTTTTTCACTTAAAACAGCCTCTACTGTTCTTACTTGGTTTACGCCGATTGCTTCGTTGTCAGCAGCCGTTGATGGGAACTCATTGCCTTCAGGCTTAATTTTGAGAGTTAGTTTACGGTTGCCACTCAAAATAAAGGAAGTCCCGAGCGTCCGGTATCGATTATTATTAACTGAAGCCAGCTCTGTCACTTGAAAACAAGGCAACAATGGATCTATAACTGCTCCACGTACCGATTTGTTATAAGCAGTACTTCCTGTTGGTGTAGAAATGATAAGACCATCTCCCAAGAATGTTTCGAATAGTAAGTCATCAATGAATATATCCATAACAAATGTGCGAATGATGGCGGATCGAATACTAAATTCATTTAAACAATAGAATGGTTTGTGCTGATTAATCGTCACTTCAAGTAGTGGATAGTGCCGTTCTTCTAGTTGCGCTTGTCGTAAAGCAAGAATCAACGTACTGATTTCATCATATTTGAAATCGCAATACACTCCATGCGCGCCTTTTACTGACAAACCGAGGTAGACGCAGTCTTGACGAAAATCAGTTTTTCGGACAGCTTGAAGGAACGTGCCGTCACTTCCAATACTAATGATTACATTCGCTTTCGTGTGGTCGCCTGTCAGCAAAAAACCTTCTTTTTTCAACTTTTTTTCAACGTATGTTTTTTTGTGTTTGGTGTCTTCATCTAATCTGCTGAATAGAAAAATAGTATGTTGAGCATTCATATAAAACGACTCCTTTATAAGTTAATAGGTTAATTGTAGCATGAATGAAACATTTGGACGATTACAATCGTATAGGTATATGTGGACAAAGGAGGAATTATTTTATGACGACAAAAAGATGGATTGCATTACTAGTAGCAACAATATTGATTTTCGTGTCGGTTGGTGTCAATTCTATGTCATGGTTTTTCACGAGGGATTGGAATACGATGCTAAGTGAAATCACTGCAATGGATTCAGACTTGCAGGAGACCGTAGTGGAAGAAGGGAGTGCAAATGAACGTATTGCCGTACTAACAGTGGATGGTGTCATTCAAGATACAGGAACAGCTTCTCTGTTTAGTGGGGCTGAATACAATCATCAACGCTTTATGGCACAGTTAAATGAACTGCAAAATGACGAAACGGTAAAAGGGATTGTGTTGTCTGTTAATTCACCAGGTGGCGGTGTGTTGGAGTCGTCCGACATTTACGATGCGTTTGTTGAAATTCAAAAAACGAAAGAAATCCCTATCTATGTCGCTATGGGTGGAATGGCAGCTTCAGGAGGATATTATATTTCTGCTCCTGCAGAGAAAATCTTCGTACATCCCGAAACGTTAACGGGATCTATAGGTGTCATTATGCAGTCGATCAATTATGGTAAACTTGCAGAAAAGTACGGTGTAGATTTCCCGACAATTAAATCTGGACCTTATAAAGACATATTGAGTAGTACGCGCGAGATGAAACCAGAAGAACGTGCTATGCTCCAAGAAATGATTGACGACTCGTACAAACGTTTTGTCGACATTATAGTTGATGGTCGAAATATGCCTGAAGCTGATGTACGTAAAGTGGCGGATGGCCGCGTGATGAATGGACGTCAGGCTATTGAAGCGGGACTGGCTGATGACTACGGAAAAATGCCTGCTGTAATTTCTGCGATGAAAGAAGATTATCATCTGGAAAAAGCGGAAGTTTTTGAATACGGTTCACCTGATACGTTCGCTTCTATTTTATCAATGAAAGCGCATGATGTATTTGGCGGAAACGTAGAGTCACAAATTATGAAAAAGCTGCTAACTGAAAACCAAGCACCGCGAATGATGTATTTATATGGTGAATGAGAAGGAGGGACGTAAACATGACAAATGAATCGCTACCTATGCAAACAGCTCGATTCGTGCCTAAGTATGCAGGCTTCTGGATTCGATTTTGGGCATTTTTACTAGACTTATTAATAGTTTCTGCGATTAGCGGTATTTTTATCAAACCGATTTTCCGTGTAATGGATATCGCAATTACTAAACCAACCTTTTTGTTGTTTAGCCCATATAAAGTAGCGACGCTTGTGCTGCTATTACTTTATTTTATCTTCATGACAAAATTGGCTGGCCAGACGATCGGTAAAATGATATTTGGCATTCGTGTCGCAAAATCGAATGGAGAAAAGGTAACATGGGGCGCCGTTATATTTAGAGAAGGCTTCGGAAGATTTATCTCTCAGATGTTGTGGATTCCGTACTTACTTGTATTATTTATGCCGCAGAAAATGGCTCTTCACGATGTTTTCGCAGACACTGTTGTTGTACATGACCGATTATTTGAACGTAAAGAAATACAGACCTTGCCCCCGGTGGAAGGTCATCAGTTGCATGAAGACCCAACGATTTAGTACACTAATTTAAAAGGAGTGGTTAGCTATGGCACAAGTTACATTCAAAAACAATCCGGTTCATCTACAAGGTACAGAAGTGAAAGTCGGGGATATTGCACCTGATTTTACAGTACTCTCCAATGATTTGACACCTGTTACTTTGAACGATTCAAAAGGCAAGGTTCGTTTAATTAGCGTTGTTCCTTCTGTTGATACAGGTGTTTGTTCTATTCAAACAAAACGTTTTAACGATGAGGCTTCTTCTTTAGGAGATGATGTAGAAGTATTAACGATTTCTGCGGATCTGCCTTTCGCACAAGCTCGTTGGAAAGCGGAAGAAGGAGTAGAGAATTTACATCTATATTCTGATCACCGCGACCTGTCATTTGGTACAGCTTTCGGCACGGCGATTGAAGAACTGCGTTTGTTGACTCGTTCGATTTTTGTAATTGATCGTAATGATCTAGTGACATACACTGAATATGTCAGTGAAGCAACTGACCATCCTGACTATGACGCAGCCATTCAAGCAGTAAAAGAATTACATTAAACTACGACCCACCTGAATAAAGGTGGGTTTCTTCTTGGAGGATTTATGAAATGAACACTATGGAAAAAGTTTTTTCTTATTATGATAACTATGCACAATCAGTTGACGGTCTGTACTTAGATGCAATACTTGAAGCGAGTGAACGTTGGTTAGATAAACCTTCTCTACTTGAATTAGAAAGTCCAGTGCAGCCAGAAGAAATCCGTAAAGGTATACAGCTAGCATTGTTAAAAGCGATGAAACAATCGGCACAGGCTCATCATCAAATGACGCCTGACTCGATCGGTTACTTAATCGGCTATTTAGTGAATAAGTTAGTTGATTCAAAGGGAGCTATTACTTTTTTGGACCCTGCAGTAGGGACAGGAAATTTACTTTTTACAGTTCTTAATCAATTTCCTGGTGAAGCAACTGCCAGCGCTGTTGAAATTGATGACGTTCTCATTCAAATCGCCGCAGCTACAGCCAACCTGCTTGAGCTTCCTGTATCATTCTACTTACAAGATGCAATACGTCCATTGCCGATTGATTTAGTGGATGCTGTTGTGAGTGACTTGCCTGTTGGTTATTATCCGGATGATGAAGTTGCAATGGATTATGAATTGATGGCCAAAGAAGGTCATGCTTTCTCTCATTATTTATATATTGAACAATCCATGAGATATGTTAAACCGGGTGGCTACGGATTTTTTGTTGTCCCTTCTAGATTATTGACTGCAGAAGGGGCGGAACCTATTTTAGCGTACGTCAAAGAACATCGATTATTAAGGGGTCTGTTCGAATTGCCGGATACTCTTTTTGCAGATCAACGTTTTGCCAAAAGTATTCTTTTGCTTCAACAACCTCCAACAGAGAAATTTGTCCAACCTGATGTCCTACTAGCGAAAATTCCAGAGCTTGGAAATGCTGCAGCTATGCAAAGCTTCTTTAAAAAGGTGAATAGTTGGACAACCGATAAAAACGAATGATCTATTCTTTATTTGTAGTTTCATTCCGTACACCTAAACGTGTAAGTAATTAATTTAACAGTGGGGCTGTCGGGAAAGTCAGTAGTATCTGACTTTCCGTGACAGTCCTTTTCTTATGGGAATAAGTGAGTGAATATGGCGACTGGATGGAGTGAAACTGACTTGAAGTGTCTTGCGGCTTGCGCTTCCAGACGATACGCTTTCCGGAGGGGACGCGGCGGACCGTCAAGCATTGCGGGTTACGCCTGGTCTGATCATGCTACCGCTTTTGAAGTTAGATAGCGGTGAAGTATTATCAGCTACTATGATTGTTTCGATGAACTGAGTGAAAAAAGAAATGCCCCTATATGCATTCAGTCAGGCAATCCATAGCTTCACCCACACTGTTCAGAAAGCGGAACTTACCATACTCTATTTCTGGACCAACACCAACTGACTTGTGGACACCAACTCAAGGATTCTCCCGGAAGGATTGGCGAGTCCGCCGCGTCCCCTCAGGAAAGCGTCCGGTTCTGTAGGGAGAATCCTCACACATACATTCATTTTCTGCCCCACAAAGGATTCTTCGAGTGAGGAGAAAAATACTGTCTGCTTTCTAAGGCAACGAATTATAAAACAAAACTGAGCAAAGGAAAACGAGTGGTTTTTCACTGCTCAGTTTATATAAACGCCATATTGGACAGCTTCGTTTTTTATTTTAAGAATTGAATAGCCGCAATGCGCGGAATAGACATCTGCTAAAGTGCCTTATAACATATAAAACGAGCATGTATAGTAATAAAATAACGGACAGATGAAACGTTAACTAAATAAGTACGTCATTAGGCATGTTTAGAATAATGAAGCGTTAGTCATTCCCAGCGCCATAGCTAAAAAAGAAGATATTTACAGAAAAATAGCACAAAATTCATTATTTCAATTGCCTTTCAAAGAGATTGCTATTATAATAACTTGAAACGTTCATGAAAACGTAATCATTTTAAGGGGTGGGTGTACGTGCCGAAAATTTTATCAGTTAATGCTGGAAGTTCATCTTTGAAATTTCAGTTGATTGAAATGACGACAGAAGAAGAGATTACAAAGGGGTTATTCGAAAGAATAGGTTTGGAGAATTCAATCTTCTCTATGTCCACAAATGAGAAGAAAATTGAAAAGGTTCTGGATATCGCTGACCATTCTGTAGCTGTTAACATGTTATTGGAACATTTGTTAAGTGAAGGCGTTGTTTCTTCTTACGATGAAATCGATGGTCTTGGTCACCGTGTAGTTCATGGGGGAGAACTATTTAGTGATTCCGTACTTATCAATGATGACATTGTTGAAAAGCTGGAAGAGATTTCAAGCTTTGCACCATTGCACAATCCAGCCAATATTACTGGAATTAGAGCATTCAAGAAAGCGTTACCAAATACACCTGCTGTAGCTATTTTTGATACAGCTTTCCATCAAACGATGCCTGAAAAAGCATTTTTGTATGCGTTACCATATGAATATTATGAAGAGTACGGTATTCGGAAATATGGCTTCCACGGAACAAGTCATAAATACGTGACAGAACGTGCTGCAAAAATCCTGAATAGACCATTGGAAGATACGCGCTTGATTTCGTGCCACTTAGGTAATGGGGCAAGTATTGCTGCAGTAAAGGGTGGGAAGTCAGTTGACACGTCCATGGGCTTTACTCCTTTAGCAGGAGTAATCATGGGGACGCGTTCAGGAAATATTGACCCTGCGTTAATTCCTTACATGATGGAGCGTACTGACCAATCAGCAGAAGAAGTCGTAAATGTATTGAATAAGAAATCAGGATTACTTGGTTTAAGTGGTTTTTCAAGTGATTTACGAGATATTACAGAAGCGGCTGAGCAGGGCAATGAACGTGCTCAACTTGCACTTGATGTTTTCACGGATCGTATTCACCAACATATTGGACAGTATGCGGCGAGTATGGGTGGAGTAGACGCGATCATTTTCACTGCTGGAATTGGGGAAAATAGTACAATTGTACGTGAAAAAGTGATGAATGGACTGGAGTTCATGGGAGTGTATTTTGATCCTAGTTTAAACAATGTTCGTGGACAAGAAGCGTATATTAGCTTCCCTCACTCACCGGTTAAAGTATTAATCATTCCGACAAACGAAGAAATCATGCTTGCGCGTGATACAGTTCGTATTGCCGATATTTCACTCGAACCATTGCAAACAGTAGAATAAAATAGAAACTGCATCGATTGCCATTTGACAGTCGATGCAGTCTTTTTATGTACAAAATAAAAAAGTGACGAAAACTATTAGGTTTTCGTCACTCATCTGTTGTCGCTTATTCTTCCGGTGTACGTACAACAAGCACGTCACATTTTGCAGAACGAACGATGTTTTCTGAAACACTACCAATTAGGAAACGTTCAACTCTGTTCAAGCCAGTAGCTCCACAGATGATCAGATCTGCGTTTAACTTTTTCGCGATATCACGTGGAATTAAAGTTTTAGGAGAACCGTATTCAACGTGAATTTGAACGTTAGTCAAACCAGCTTGTGCAGCTTCTGTACGATAATCAGTTAATAATTCTTCAGCATATTTTTGTGCACGCTCTGCAATTGAACGGTCATACGCCTCAACAGCTGCATATGAACGCGTGTCGATGATGTTGATCAGGTGAAGAGTTGCTTCGTTACGATCTGCGATAGCAATCGCTTTTTTGAAAGCCCATTTCGCTTCATCTGAACCGTCTACTGCTACAATAATATCTTTGTACTTTAATGCCATAATAATACCACTCCATCCTTAAAATTAAATTCTTTCTACACATACTATATTCTACATCCATTTTATATTACCTTCTTTTTTGTCGAAATAATTTTACAAAACTGTATAAACAGAAAAAGTCTGTTGATTGACAAGAAAAAAGAGGAAAATTCTTTTATTTTCTGATAAGATTAAAATTGTAATTAATCGGCAAACGTAATAAGCGGTTACCGTAACATTCATTTTAGGAGGATTTTGCATGCGTATAGGTGTTCCGAAAGAAATTAAAAACAATGAAAACCGAGTGGCAATTGCCCCTGCGAGTGTACTAACTTTAAAAACAGCTGGACATGAAGTATTTATTGAAACAGGTGCTGGAGTGGGTTCCAGTTTTCAAGATGAAGAGTATAAAGAAGCAGGCGCAATCATTGTTGACACAGCTGCTGAGGCGTGGGATGTAGATATGGTGTTGAAGGTTAAAGAACCGGCAACTTCAGAATATCAATATTTCCGTGAAGGATTAATTTTATTTACTTATTTACACCTTGCTCCTGAAGTAAAGTTAACTCAAGCATTGCTTGAAAACAAAGTGACTGCGCTTGCATACGAAACTGTGCAGTTGCCAAACGGTGCATTGCCATTATTAGCTCCTATGAGTGAAGTGGCAGGGCGGATGGCGACTCAAATTGGTGCACAATACTTGGAGAAAACAAGAGGCGGTAAAGGTATTTTATTAGCAGGAGTTCCCGGGGTGTCACGAGGGAAAATTACCATTATTGGCGGCGGACAAGCAGGTACGAATGCTGCGCGTGTAGCAATTGGTATTGGCGCTCATGTTACAATTTTGGATTTATCGGTAGAAAGAGTCCGTCAGCTCGATGAGATGTTCGGTAAAAATATTCAAACTCTAGTTTCAAATCCTTACAACATTGCACATGCAGTGAAAGATGCGGATTTGGTTATTGGTTGTGTTTTGATTCCAGGCGCGAAGGCTCCAACGTTAGTCACTGAAGAAATGGTTAAATCAATGAGTCCAGGTTCTGTTTTAATTGATATCGCGATTGACCAAGGTGGAATCTTTGAAACTTCAGATCGCGTAACTACACATGATGATCCAACGTACGAAAAGCACGGGATTATTCATTATGCAGTTGCGAATATGCCGGGAGCCGTTCCGCAGACTTCTACGATGGCTTTGACGAATGTTACTATTCCTTATGCACTTCAAATTGCAAATAAAGGCGTTAAAAAAGCTTGCTTAGACAACGAAGCATTACTTAAAGGGATCAATACGCTGGCAGGACACGTTACGTATAAAGCAGTTGCAGAAGCGCAAGATCTTGAAGCTGTAAGTGCTCAAGAGTTACTAGAAACTTTATAATATGAAAAAGGGGTGATCTGGAAAGTCAGTACTATCTGATTTTCTGGATCACCCTTTATTGTGGGAATAATTCTTTTGTTAAGTATTTCTTATAGTATAGTAAGCCATACCAACCGCTTTACTTATACTACTTTCAAATCTTTTGGAAACTTCGTGAGCACTTCTACTCCATCTTCTGTTACTAGAACATCATCTTCAATCCGTACGCCTGTAATGCTTGGATCATAAATTCCTGGCTCGATCGTGAAGACCATTCCTTCTTTTAAAGGTAACGTATTTGTCGCTGTAAGAGATGGGTATTCATGAACAGATATTCCTAGACCATGACCGATTCTATGCGGAAATAAGTCTCCATATCCAGCTTCTTCGATGACGGAACGAGCAGCTAAATCTACTTCTTTAGCCAATGTACCCGGTCGTACGACATCAATTGCCGCTTGTTGTGCACGTTGCACAGTTTCATAAATTTTACGTTTTTCTTCTGTTGGCTCTCCAAATGCAATAGTGCGCGTAATATCGGAGCAATACCCTTTATACACAACGCCTAAATCAAACAGCACAAAGTCTCCTTTTTCGATGGCGCGGTTTCCAGGTATACCGTGAGGAG
Source organism: Sporosarcina sp. PTS2304 (assembly GCF_003351785.1). Lineage (GTDB taxonomy): Bacteria > Bacillota > Bacilli > Bacillales_A > Planococcaceae > Sporosarcina. The sequence goes on along the minus strand of NZ_CP031230.1, from coordinate 1,418,841 downwards.
ATGCCGTTTTTTTACCTGAAATAATAATGGTGTCAAAAGACATTTTCTCTGCACCTTTTTGTTTTACAGCCTGTTCGACAGCTTGCACGATTTCAAGTTCCGTTTTTCCTTCTGCTATTTCATTGCAACCGACTTCGATTGCGTAGTCTGCTAATTCAGCGGCTTTGCGTAAGCAATCGATTTCATTCTCATCTTTAATTAACCGATAAGTAGCTAATTCTTCATCCAATTTAGCGAATAACAGAGCTGGAAAACGTTCTTGTAGTATTTCAAAGCGATCTACAGTCAAATGTTCTTTCTCGATAGCGAGTAAAGAAAGTACTGAAACTCGCTTTGTGATCGCCTGCTCCAAAAATTCAAATGCATTATCCGTATCTTTATAGCCGATAATATCATATGTCCAACCGATCGATTGAACATCAGCTACTTCCATAGCAGGACAAATGATGAGAGGGTTATGATCTTTAAAAATAACCACACCTAGTAATCTCTCATGAGGTTCGCTTCTGAATTGTGTTAGATAAAAAATGTTATCAGGATTTGTTACAAGTGCAGCGTCAATCCCGTGTTCGCCTAAGAAACTTTGTACTTTTTTTATTGTGGACATGATGAAACCTCCTCTATGTAAGTTAGTATAGCAAAAAAGAGGGTTTTATGCTGTTTTGTAGAAGGTAATAAAGTATGTAGGATTAGAATGTAAAAGAGGAGAGTGTTTTTCAATGAAAATTTCTTATCACGGTCATTCGATAGTAAAGATTGAAACAAAAGGGAAAACGATTTTAATCGACCCGTTCATCACAGGGAATGATCTAACCGATTTACAAGCGGCAGACGAAAAGCCGGATGTCATTTTACTAACGCACGGACATAATGACCATGTGGGCGACACGATGGAAATCGCAAAAAGAGAAAACATTCTTGTCGTTGCACCGAATGAATTGGCTGTATATTTAGGTTTTCAAGGATTACAGACCCATGGCATGAATATTGGTGGATCTAAAGAGTTCGACTTTGGTACAGTGAAATATACACAAGCATTCCATAGTTCTTCGTATACAACAGAAGATAATGAAATTATTTATACAGGAATGCCGGCTGGATTATTGTTAACTATTGAAGGGAAAATCATTTATCATGCGGGTGACACATCTTTGTTCAGTGATATGAAGTTATATGCTGAAGATGGAATAGATGTTGCATTCCTGCCGATAGGAGACAATTTTACGATGGGTCCACGTGATGCAGCGAAAGCGGTTGAAATTTTACAACCAAAATTAACTGTGCCGGTGCACTACAATACGTTCCCACCAATTGTCCAAGATCCTGAAGAATTCAAGATGTTAGTCAAATCCCATGAAGTAAAAATTATGAATGCTGGGGATACGATAGAATTATAATAAGCCAAGCCTATTAATTAAACATATTATGTATAATTCATTGATTTAACTAAAAGTGAGTTTGACTATGGTGATTGGATGGAGTTAGGCTGACTTGAAGTGTCTGGCGGCTTGCGCTTTTGGCGAGTCCGCTGCGTGCCCTCAGGAAAGCGTCCGGTTTCTCTCGGGAGAATCCTAAACAATACACTACCTCTATTAACTACTCGTCAAAAGCCGATTCCTTTCTTCGGATAATCAACAGATTTGATAAAATACAAATAAAAGTGCTCATGGTCTAGACGTTTTGTTAGCGTCTTAGACCGTTTTTTATGTGACTTATGGTATGATTAGCAAAAAGCCTAAACCGTTATTAACAGATCGAAGAAAAAGGTGAAATCATGTCAACTAAACACGAACAAATTTTGCGCTATATTGAAAGTTTGGCAGTAGGGGAAAAAATTTCTGTCCGACAAGTAGCAAAAGCATTAGAAGTGAGTGATGGAACAGCTTATCGCGCTATTAAAGAAGCGGAAAATCAAAAATTGGTCAACACGATAGAACGCGTTGGTACGATTCGTATAGAGAAAAAGAAAAAAGAGAATATTGAACGTCTCACATTTGCTGAAGTGATCAATATTGTAGATGGTGTCGTATTAGGTGGACGCGACGGATTACATAAAACTCTGACAAAGTTTGTTGTAGGAGCGATGCAGCTGGAAGATATGATCCGCTATATAGATGCAGGCAGTCTATTAATTGTAGGAAATCGTCTAAAAGCACATGAAATTGCTATTAAAGCGGGTGCAGCCGTGCTCGTTACGGGTGGTTTTGACGCAACAGACGAAGTAAAACAATTGGCTGATGAAATGAACTTGCCAGTAATTTCTACTAGTTATGATACATTTACTGTAGCGACTATGTTAAATCGTGCAATTTATGATCAGTTAATTGAAAAAGAAATACTATTAGTTGAAGATATTCTCACTACTGTCGCACGAACCGTAACATTATCGCCCGAAGATTCAGTAGACCAGTTTTTTGAAGTGAATCATCAAACATCACATTCTGCCTATCCGGTAGTGGAATCTAATGGTAAATTAGTAGGAATCATTACTTCGCGTGACGTAGTGAGTAAGCCGGACGTCGAGATTATCGGAAAAGTGATGACACCTGATCCAATTACGGTAAATGGGAAAATGAGTGTGGCTTCTGCGGGTCATAGTATGATTTGGGAAGGTATTGATCTAATGCCTGTAGTGAACGATGCAGGTATTTTAGAAGGTATCATCAGTCGCCAAGATGTTCTTAAAGCGTTACAAATGACCCAACGACAACCACAACAGGGGGAAACGATAGACGATATCGTGAAAAATCAGATGAAAGCAATTGCAAATGCCCCTGGTAAAATTGAATTCGCAGTAGTTCCACAAATGACAAATCAATTTGGATCATTATCCTACGGTGCCATGCTGACAATTTTGACTGAAGCAGGCAGCCGGGCTATAAAAATTCAGAAACGCGGAGAAAGTGTTCCGGAAAATATTACGATTTATTTTATTAAACAAGTACAGTTAGGCGCTTCAGTTACAGTAGAGCCTAAAATCATTCACTTAAGCCGCCGTTTCATCAAACTGGAATTTGAATTGCTTTCAAATGATGGTATTGTAGCAAAAGCTATGGGTACATTCCAATTATTTGAAAAATAAAAAACTGATGTATATATACATCAGTTTTCGTTTAATCTACGCTCTTCTGCGATGAATTGTTTATAATGCTTTGTCGCGTTAAAATTGAAAATCGCAACATAGCCACCGAATAAAATAAAGATCGCAGCTACAACATATGTTAAAATACCATCAAATAACATTAATTGATTGATACCAAAAAAGATCAGTAGCGCACCGAGTGCAGTTCCGGCCATGCTTGCATACATCTTTTTGCGGATGGGAAACATATGGCTTGTACGGAATTGACGCGTTTTAAAAACAAAATAGAAAACGCCTGAAGCGACAATGCCGAACACGAAAAGAAAATTAACCGTCTCCATTCAAAAGCCTCCATTACATATAAATTTCATACTAACCAAAAGTGCTCATAGAGTCACTTTACATTGTATCGGCTTTTAACTAGAATTGCGAATACTAGAAACAGAACTTGGGGGAATCCACATGAAACGACAAATCATTGACACAATTGAGAAATACGACAAAATTATTATTCATCGTCACGTCCGACCAGACCCTGATGCATATGGATCACAGATGGGACTGAAAGCATTAATTGAGAAAAACTATCCTTCTAAGCAAGTGCTAGCTGCTGGGACACACGATGAATTGTTGACGTACTTAGGACAACCAAATCACGTGACAGAAGCAAATTATGAAGGGGCGCTAGTCATTGTGACAGACACAGCAAATACAGATCGCATTGATGGTCCGTTTTATAACAAAGGTGCGTTTTTGTTGAAAATTGACCACCATCCAAATGAGGATCCATACGGTGACGAACGTTGGGTGAATACAGAGGCTAGCTCATGTTCAGAAATGATTTATACTATATATGAAGAAGGTAAGGCATCGTACGATTGGGAGATGTCACCAGAAGCTGCACGTTTTCTTTTTGCAGGAATTGTGGGAGATACGGGTCGTTTTATGTTTCAAAGCACAACCGAAAAGACATTCGAAATTGCTAGCTCGCTGATTAAACAGCCATTTGATCGGACAGAGCTATTTGCCGGGATGTATGAAGTAGATCGTAAAATTTTACATTTACAAGGATATATTTATCAAAACTTTACGATTGATGAAAATGGGGCAGCATATATTAAACTGACGAAAGAAATTCTTGAAAAGTTCGATGTCACTGTTTCTGAAACTTCTCAATTGGTCGGTTCTTTAGGCAGTGTCAAAGGAATTTGTGCCTGGATTATATTTATCGAAGAAAAAGATCAAATTCGTGTACGTTTACGCTCAAAAGGCCCTGTTGTTAATACATTAGCTATGCAACATAATGGCGGCGGTCATCCGCTTGCATCTGGCGCTTCTGCGTATTCTTGGGCGGAAGTGGATGAGATTATCAAAAAGTTACAAAAATTGTGCGAAAATTATTAAGCAGAGCTGAGGGATTGATATGAACCTGATGTATCCGCAAATTATAACCGGTGCAGATTTATTGCGCGGAATAGTGAAATTAGATGAACTAGCTCCTCTTTTACAGCAAAGAGGAGCTAGTTCGGCTGCTATTGTAAATAGTAAGCTATTCGGTGTGCGTTCATTTAGTGCCATGCTATCTAAGCACGGTATTCAACCAGTCATCGGTCTTTCAGTTTTAGTCTCTTTGGATGAACATGAATTACTTGTCTATGTTTATGCAAAAAATCAGACAGGCTTCTCTAATCTAATGAAAATGAGCAGTGCTATCTCTACACGTGAAGAGGAAAACTTGCCTCTTTCTTGGCTACAAGCATATCGACAAGAGTGCATAGTCGTATGTGCATTAACACACATCACTTGGACTCATTATCGTAATGTGGAAACTATAGAGCTTTTGGCAGAAGGTGCTTATGAGTCTACATATATAGGAATAAGCCGGCCAGGAGGAGCACGTCATACGGAAGAAGAACAAGTTATCCAGTTAAGTGAACAGTGCCGCCTTTCGATCGTGGCTTGTCATGAGACGCGTTTTATACATGCGGAAGATTTTCCAGTGTATGAAGTGGCGACAGCGATTCGCAAAGGATATAAATTAAATGATCCAAAAAAGCCTAAAAATCGTTTTCGTCATGCGTATTTGCCCACTGGACAAACGTTTGAAGTATGGTTTGCCGATCGGCCGGAATGGCTAAGTATGATGGCGGAACTTTTGGAGTCCTGTAACGTAACTTTTACTAAGGAGCCATTTCAACTACCTAAGTTTCCAGTAACAGAAGGCCAATCAACGATTCGAGTATTAACTGAAAAGTGCCGGGCAGGCTTGGCTCATCGATTTCAATCATTGCCCGCGGAGTATGCTGAACGTTTACGCCATGAGTTGAAAATAATTGAACAGATGGGGTTTACAGATTACTTTTTAATAGTAGAAGACTATGTACGTTACGCCAAAAGTCAGGGGATTTTGGTCGGCCCGGGTCGAGGTTCATCGGCAGGTTCGTTAGTCGCTTTTGCGCTTGGCATTACAGAAGTAGATCCGATTCGGTACGGTTTACTATTTGAACGATTTTTGAATCCCGAACGCGTAACGATGCCAGACATAGATATAGATTTTGCGGACAACCGTCGTTCAGAAGTAGTAAACTACGTAGCGGACACATACGGTAAACAATATGTGGCACAAATTATTACATTCGGTACTTTATCAACAAAAGCTGTTGCGAGAAATGTAGCGCGAGCTCTTGATTTTTCTCCTGAAGAAGTCCGTTTTATGTCTTCCGAATTGAGTAGCAGTCAGTCATTTAGCGAAACGATTCGTCAATCCAAGAAACTTCAAAACTGGATTGCTGTTGATCCGAAAAGAGCGTTATGGCAACAAGCCGCGGAACGCTTAGAAGATTTACCACGTAATGCTTCCACTCATGCAGCAGGTGTTGTCTTGGCGGCGAAACCATTGGTCAATTATGTACCTTTACAAATAGGTACAGATGAAGTGTTCTTAACGCAATGGGCTATGAAGGATGTAGAAGAAGTCGGATTGCTTAAAATGGACTTCTTAGGATTACGGAATTTAACTTTACTCGATAGAATCCGTTCAATGATTGAGTATCGTACTAAACAACCGATCCATTTCGAATCGATTCCATTGGACGATTCGACCACCTATCAATTATTTAAAACCGGTGACATGTCTGGTATATTTCAATTTGAATCCCCAGGTATGCGTCGGGCATTGCAAACAATTCAACCGGATAATTTAAAGGATTTATACTCTGTTAATGCATTGTACAGACCAGGCCCTATGGAGTTCATCCCGCTCTATAGTCGGAGAAAAAATGGACAAGAACCTATTCATTACGATATTCCGGAATTGCAACCGATAGTAGAGGAAACATTTGGTATTATTATCTATCAAGAGCAGATTATGAAAATCGCAGTTGAAATTGCCGGCTTTACAATGGCAGAGGCAGATCTACTGCGGCGTGCGATCAGTAAGAAGAATCAACAAGTATTAGAACAAGAACGCCAACACTTTATTGCCGGAGCAATAAAAAAAGGATTTGAACAAAACAAAGCGAATAACGTCTATAACTTAATTGTCAAATTCGCAGACTACGGTTTTCCGAAGAGTCATGCGGTGGCGTACACACTGATTTCTTATCGCTTAGCGTTTTTTAAAGCGAATGAACCGACTATTTTTTACGCAGCCTATTTATCATCGCTAACAGGAAGTAAAGAGAAAACAACAGAACTCATTCGTGAAATTAAAGCAAAAGGTATTGCTGTTTATCCTCCTTCAGTAAAAAGTAGCCGCTATTCACATACTGTCGAGGGGAATGGCATTCGGTTAGGATTAGGGCTCATCAAAGGAGTAACATTTAGTTTCTATCAGCAACTAGCTACTGCAAGAGACGACTGGTCTTCGATGTTTGAAATGGCTGTTTCGCTTGGTGCAGAAAATTTTACTGAAAAGTCAATTGTTCCATTAATCAAAGCAGGAGCATTAGATGAATTTGAGGAAAAACGTTCTGTTCTCTTAGCTTCTATAGATGCTGCACACTCGCATGCGTTATATATAGGTGATGATACGTTTAGTGATCAATTTCAATTTAATTCTCGCCCGAAATATACACCTGGTGGTTCGATGGATCAAATGACTATGCTAAATTTTGAACGGGATGTATTAGGTTTTTATCTGTCTGAACATCCTGTTGAAGAGATCAAGCGACAGTTGAAAGAACCTTTTCAACAAATTTCTACACTGAATCATATGCGGCAAGGAACAAAAGTCCAGTGTATCGGCCTAATCTTGTCTAGCAAGCGAATTCGAACGAAAAAAGGGGAAGCGATGGCATTCTTTACGCTTCAAGATGAAACACAGGAAATATCTTGTACAGTATTTCCAAAACAATATGTGCAATTCAGTAAAATAAAGGAACAGGAGTTTGTTCACGTAACCGGCAGTGTAGAATTTCGAAACCAAACATTGCAATTAATTATTGATCAAATGAAAGTGGTTTCTCTTCAAAATAAATAAAAAAACAGTATGTATAGCAAAACATAATCAGTAATGAACAAACCGCGTCATTACTGATTATTTCACCTGATTTATAAAAGCGAGCGTTCAGTCAGTTCGCTAAATGTAGAAAGAAATCTCTTGATAATTCATGTTTATGCTTTACGGAGTCGATTCTTTTTTGTATGCTAGTAGCTAGGTGGTCTGACCACTTTGTTGAACGAATGAAAAAGGAGTTCTCCAATGCAAAATTCACAATCATCATCCAAGAGGTTTTTGGATATTATCGTAGAGCTGCAATCGCTAATTCGAGAACAAGGAATTCAATACGGCGATAAACTGCCTTCCGAACGTCATTTAGCGGAGAAACTACAGGTTAGCAGAACAGCGGTCCGTGAAGCATTGCGCAGCATGGAATTATTAGGCTTGATTGAAACTAAGCGTGGAGAAGGTACGTTTCTATCCGATTTCAAAAAGCATCAATTAGTAGAAGTTCTTTCTATGTTCATCATGCAGCAATCACGATCTGTTCAAGATGTTGTGGAAACTAGAATGATTCACGAACGAGCGGCGATTACGGCTGTTACGGAAAAACTAGAACTGCGTATGTTACCGGTATGGAAGGGTATGCAAAGTAAATTAGCAGAAGAAGATGCATGCTTTTTACGTGAAGACTTAGTTCGTGAAACGATTATTGCAACTGAAAATCGGCTATCGTTAAAAATCTGGTTTTTACTGAATCAGTATAGCGGTGTATCTTACGATATAGCTATTACAGAAAAAGAAGAAATTGCAATCGTTAGTGAGCTATTAGATGAAATGATGGCAGGGCACACAAAACAGGCGATAGCTTGTTATGAACAATGGATAGACCGAGTTGAGGGAGAAAGAAGGGAAATTGAATGAGTATCCGACAATTATTTAAAAAGAAAACAAAAGAAGAAAATCATACAATGACATCTGAAAAGAGTAAAAGTGATGTACCTGAAGGTATTATGACAAAATGTCCGGAGTGTAAACATGTAATCTTAACAAAGGATTTACAAAAAAACGGTAAAGTTTGCCCTTCTTGTCAGCATCATTATAAAATGACGGCTCAAGAGCGAGTAGAACATTTATTTGATGAAGAGAGTTTTGAGTCTATTGATAATCACCTGAAAACTGAAAATCCTTTAGATTTTCCTTCATACACAGAAAAAGTTATGGCGGATGCCGAAGCTACTGGTTTAAACGAGGCAGTATTAACAGGGACTGGTCGTATTCAGGGGAAACAGATAGCAGTTGCTATTATGGATGCGCATTTTCGTATGGGCTCCATGGGGTCTGTTGTTGGAGAGAAAATTACTAGAGCGGTAGAAAAAGCTACGCAATTAGGAATTCCGATGATGATTTTTTCTGCAAGTGGTGGCGCACGGATGCAAGAAGGTGTATTGAGTTTAATGCAAATGGCAAAAGTGAGTGTAGCTTTAGAACGCCATGCTGAAAAGGGTTTGTTATATATATCCATTATGACTTATCCTACGACTGGTGGAGTGTCGGCCAGTTTTGCTTCGGTAGGAGATATTAATTTGGCTGAACCAAAAGCTCTTATTGGTTTTGCTGGACGCCGTGTAATTGAACAGACTGTACGAGAAAAGCTTCCTGAAGATTTTCAGACGTCGGAGTTTTTGTTGAGTCATGGACAAGTGGATGCGGTCGTTCACCGTAATGATTTGCCGGGAGTGCTGCATAAAATTATTAAGCTACACGGGGGAAATGAGGTTAGTCCGGTATGAGTAAAACATTAGCTTTTGAAGAGCCTATTGTAAAATTGCGCGAGAAAATTAATGAATTGGAAGAATATACTGCATTAAATGATGTAGATCTTTCTTCAGAAATTATCAATTTGAAAAATCGTTTAGCGAAGTTAGAAAAAGACATTTACGAAAGTATGGAACCTTGGGATCGTGTACAAGTGGCTCGACATCCTGCGAGACCTACGACTACTGATTATATACAATACCTTTTTGAAGATTTCATAGAATTTCATGGAGATCGGAATTTCGGAGATGACGAGGCGATCGTCGGAGGAATTGCATCTTTTGAGGAAACAGCGATTACAATTATTGGTCATCAACGCGGGAAGGATACGAAAGAAAATGTTAGACGGAATTTCGGTATGCCGCATCCTGAAGGCTATCGTAAAGCACTTCGCCTAATGAAGCAAGCAGAAAAATTTAATCGTCCTATTATTTGTTTTATAGATACAAAAGGGGCATACCCTGGTAAAGCTGCAGAAGAACGCGGGCAAAGTGAAGCCATTGCTAGAAATTTAGTAGAAATGGCAGGATTGAAAGTGCCGGTAATTTCAATTGTCATAGGTGAAGGCGGAAGTGGTGGGGCACTCGCATTAGGAGTAGCAAATCATATTCATATGCTTGAGAACTCCACATACTCTGTTATTTCTCCAGAAGGTGCAGCTTCTATTCTATGGAAAGATCCGACATTAGCTAAACAAGCAGCGGAAGCGATGAAAATTACTGCACCCGATTTAAAAGAGATGAATATTATTGATGAAATCATTCCAGAAGTGTTAGGCGGCGCACATCGCGATCCAAATAATCAAGCCAATGAAATTCGTCTTACATTGCGCAGATCTCTTGAAGCGTTAGGAAAGTTGTCCGCCAATGAATTACTAGAAAACCGCTACGAGAAATTCCGAGGAATTGGTGTGTTTTCAGAATAAAAGATGCGGGAAACCGCATCTTTTCAATATTACATAGGTTTTATAACTGAAAGGAGTGGGGAGAATGAATAGAATTGCAGTGCTTACTAGTGGCGGCGATGCCCCGGGAATGAATGCAGCAATCCGTTCAGTTGTTAGAAAGGCAATTTACGAAGGATTAGAAGTATCAGGTGTGTTTCACGGATATCAAGGGTTAATTGATGGGAAAATTGAACAATTTCAATTAGGATCAGTAGGCGATATTATTCAACGTGGCGGAACCATTTTACGTTCTGCTAGATGTCCTGAATTTATGACTGAAGCAGGTCGGGAAAAAGCATATAACCAACTGAAACTGCATGGAATAGATGGTGTAGTCATTATAGGGGGCGATGGTTCCTTCCGCGGTGCTTATGAGCTGGTAAAGTTGGGTATACCTTGTGCGTGTGTACCAGCCACAATTGATAATGATATTAATGGCACGCAATTTACTATCGGTTTCGATACGGCACTGAATACAGTAGTAGAGGCAATAGATAAGATACGTGATACGGCTACTTCCCACGAACGTTCATTTATAATTGAGGTTATGGGTCGTGATGCTGGGGATCTGGCATTATGGGCAGGTTTAGGCGGTGGTGCAGAATCCATTCTGTTACCAGAAAAAGCGTTTGATGTGAATGAAATTGTTCAGCGCATAAAGCAAAGTACCGGCCGCGGCAAAAAACATAGTATTATTGTGTTGGCAGAAGGAATGATGCCAGCCCATAATCTTGCGGAAATCCTGAAAAAAGAAGCGGGTGTTGAAACGCGGGTCTCTATTTTAGGGCATATGCAAAGAGGAGGATCACCTTCCGCTCGTGACCGTGTTATAGCAAGCCAATATGGTTCGCGTGCTGTTGAATCATTAATTGAAGGAAAACAAAGTGTTGCTATTGGTATGAGAAATCATAAAGTGGTAGACTATAATTTAGAAGAAGTCTTTACGAAACGAGAAAAGTTGGACTTGTCATTACTGGATTTAGCTCAAACCTTATCCATTTAATTTGTCAATGTCTACAAGACACAGAGGAGCGATATGTAGTGAGAAAGACGAAAATAGTGTGTACAATCGGCCCAGCAAGCGAATCATATGAAACGCTTGGGAAATTGATTGACGCAGGGATGAACGTAGCTCGACTAAACTTCTCCCATGGCACCCAAGAAGAACATAAAACACGAATTGAAAGAATTCGTAAAGCAGCAGCAGAAAAAGGCAAAGTAATCGGTATTTTACTCGATACAAAAGGTCCTGAAATCCGTACGCATAAAATGACTGACGGCCAAATTGAATTGGTACGTGGTCAATCCGTCGATATTTCAATGGAAGAAGTACTAGGGACAGATAAAGTCTTTTCAGTCACATATGAAGAATTGATTAAAGATGTGGATCGCGGATCATTTGTCTTGTTAGATGATGGATTAATTGAACTTGAAGTGACAGGAAAAGATGAAGAAAATGGTCTGATTCATACAAAAGTAATTAATGCGGGACCATTAAAAGACAATAAAGGTGTAAATGTACCGAATGTTTCGGTTCAACTGCCGGGTATCACAGATAAAGACAAAGAAGATATTCTATTCGGAATTACACAAGGTGTCGATTTTATTGCGGCTTCATTCGTTCGTCGTGCATCTGATGTGATGGAAATTCGTGAATTACTTGATAATAATGATGGTGAAAAAATCCATATTGTACCGAAGATTGAAAACCAAGAAGGTGTGGACAACTTAGACGAAATTCTCCAGTTATCTGATGGATTGATGGTTGCGCGTGGAGATCTAGGTGTTGAAATACCTGCTGAAGAAGTGCCTCTAGTACAAAAGACCATGATCAAGAAATGTAACCAATTCGGTAAACCGGTTATTACAGCTACACAAATGCTGGATTCGATGCAACGAAACCCAAGACCTACTCGTGCAGAAGCAAGTGATGTGGCGAATGCGATTTTGGATGGTTCAGATGCTATTATGTTATCTGGTGAAACGGCAGCGGGATTATATCCAGTAGAATCAGTAAAAGTTATGTGTAAAATCGCATTATCAACAGAAGAGTCAATGGATTTCAAGTCTGTAGTCTCTACTCGCACAAGAGAAAAAGAAGGTAATTTGACAGAGGCGATAGGACAAGCAGCTGCTTATACAGCACTTAACTTGAATGTAAAAGCAATTTTAGCTCCTACAGAAAGTGGTCAGACAGCCGGAATGATTGCAAAGTATAGACCAGGAGTTCCGATTATTGCGGTGACTCGTTCTGAAGTGATTTGTAATAAGCTGACATTAATTTGGGGTGTTTATCCAATCGTAGGGAAAAAAGCATTGGATATTGACGGTATTCTTCAAGAATCCGTTGAAGAAAGTGTAAAACATCAATACGTCACACATGGCGATGTAGTCATCATAACTGCGGGTGTGCCTGTTGGAAAAGCAGGAACTACAAACTTAATGAAACTTCATGTCATTGGCGATTTGATCGGTCGTGGACAAGGTATCGGTAAAAATATCGCATTTGGCAAAGCGAAAATTGTTACTTCTTCAAAAGAAGCATTATCACTCGTAAACGAAGGCGATATTATTGTAACGCACGCAACGGATCGTGATATGTACGCGGCACTTGAAAAATGCGGTGGCATTATTACGGAAACGGCCGGACTCACTAGTCATGCAGCAGTAGTTGGTCTTAGTTTAGGAATTCCTGTAATTGTAGGTGTAGAAAATATTACTTCTGTTATTAAAAACGGCAGTGATATTACAATGGATGCTGCAAGTGGCGTTATTTATAACGGTCATGCAAAAGTATTGTAAAACATACAGACCGCTATTCTCATAAAAGAGAGGGCGGTCTTTTTGGAGGTTTTTAGATGAAATGGTTAGTGACTTTTTTCATTATTGTACCAACCGCAGAATTGGCATTATTGACGGTTTCAGGTAAGACACTCGGTATTGTTCCAACCATATTAATTATTATCGCAACGGGAATTGGTGGGGCTTACCTAGCAAAAAAACAAGGGTTAAGAGCATGGCGTGATCTACAGCACCGCATGACAACTAGAGAAACTCCGGGTAAGGCTTTGATCGATAGTGTATGCATATTATTTGGCGGTTTGCTCCTTTTGATGCCAGGATTTTTGACAGACTTGATCGGATTGCTCCTGTTATTTAGCGGTCCCCGCAAAATTTTGTATCCATTCATCGTGAAGTGGCTGTATAACAAAATGAAAAATGGTCAAATTCGAGTCATGTAAAGGTAGGATGTTCCTTAATTTTTAACGCTAAAAAAAGAAAAAATGGTAGAAATAGTACTCCGTAAATACCAAATAAGTAAACAGCACAAGCAGTGATTAGAAATGAATGAACAGTGCGTAATTTAAAAGTATGTGCCCATAAATAAGATTCTGTCATCTGTCTTGTGACTAATAAAATAATGTATAAAATTAACAATCCAACAGCTAATTGCAAGTTTTCAATATAAAATGTAAACGCGATCATCGGTAAAAACACCAATCCGATTCCTAAAAAAGGGATACTATCGACTAATGAAAGTAAAAAAGCTTTTGTGAGATAAGACTCGAACTGTAAAAGTCGGAATCCGATACTCATAAGTACAAAGGTAACGAAAAAAAGTCTGAGTTGAACTGAGAAGAAATGTCCCATCAGCCGGCTGGCCTTAGAAAAAACACGAGTTGCATTTGTTCTGAAATTCTTTGGAAAGTATACTAAAAACCAAAATCGATTCGTTGCACTTTCTCGTAAAGCGAAAAAAAAAGCAATAATAAACATAAATGTGCTAAACAATTGTTGGAAGAACTTTTGGAAAAAGCTAATGAATCCCTCAACTGCCTCATGACTGGATTGAATGAGATTTTCAGCAATGTCATTTATATTCCAGCCCTTTACATCGACCATTTCTAATATAAGAATCAGTTGATCTTCTATTGCCCAAATTACAGAAATAAGCCCGTTAATTAGTAAGAAAATAAATGAATATAAAAGAAAAGCTAGCAAACTCATAACGATAAGAGTAGCTAAAAATGCAGGGAGTTTTGTTAACGAAATTAAAGAATTTACGAGTGGAGCAGAAAAAAACGCTAAAATTATTGCAAAACCGATAGGCGGAATAATAAGTATAAAAAGTACAATGGATATTGCAGGTAACCATTGACGTGAAAAGGTTTGTAAACTTTTTTTGTCTATGGATAACATGTATATTTGTCCATTCCTTTCGAATAAATATAAATAAAAAACGTCTTTACCATTCACAAAACCGTAAAAGTTGCTTATAATGGATTTTGTAAGCGTTTTAGATAAAAATATAATTAGCAGATGGCCGTCATTCTGCACCTCGCTTCTGGGGGATGGTCAGACTGGGGAGAAGGAGAGAATATCATGACAGCAACAAAAGGATTGGAAGGTATCGTTGCAGCACAAACTCAAATCAGTTCAATTATCGATGACACTCTTACATACGTAGGTTATGGCATCGATGACTTGGCGGATAATGCTAGTTTTGAAGAGGTTGTTTATCTTCTTTGGCATAAGCGTCTTCCGAACGAAAAGGAGCTTGCTGAGATTAAACAGCAACTAGAAGATAATGCAGAAATTCCACAAGGGGTAATCGATCACTTCAAAACATATCCAATCGACAAAGTGCATCCAATGGCAGCACTTCGTACAGCAATCTCGCTTCTAGGATTATATGATGATAAAGCTGAAGATATGTCGCCAGAAGAAAACTACAATAAGGCTATTAAACTTCAAGCAAAAGTTTCAACAGTTGTAACTGCTTTCGCGCGTATCCGAAAAGGACAAGAGCCAGTAGCGCCTAAAAAAGGTCTTAGCTATGCAGCGAACTTCCTTTACATGCTTTCTGGGGAAGAGCCTGCTGATATCGCGGAAGAAGCATTCAATAAAGCACTTGTTTTACATGCAGACCATGAGTTGAACGCTTCCACATTCACTGCACGTGTTTGTGTAGCGACACTTTCTGATATGTATTCAGGCGTAACTGCTGCAATCGGCGCTTTAAAAGGCCCGTTACACGGCGGTGCAAACGAAGCGGTTATGAACATGTTGATGGAAATCGGTGATGAAGATAAGGTCGAGCCGTACATCCGTGAAAAGCTAGCAAACAAAGAAAAAATCATGGGCTTCGGTCACCGTGTATACCGTTCTGGTGATCCACGTGCGAAGCATTTACGTGAAATGTCTAAGAAATTGACTGCTCTTCGCGGTGAAGAAAAGTGGTATAATATGTCTGAACAAATCGAAGCAATTGTAACTGGCGAAAAGAAATTGCCGCCAAATGTTGATTTCTACTCCGCTTCGGTATATCATTCATTAGACATCGATCATGATATTTTCACACCTATTTTTGCAGTTTCTCGTTTTTCAGGATGGATTGCACATATCCTAGAGCAATACGAAAACAACCGCTTGATCCGCCCGCGTGCTGAGTACGTAGGACCAGGTATGCAGAAGTATGTACCAATCAATGAACGATAAAAACTAGTAAATTTGTGGGGCGGTATCTCGTATACCGGCCCACTGATTTTGAAATCAGGAGGATATCAATAATGGCTAATGATGGAAAGATTACAGTAACTAACGGTGTTTTAAACGTTCCAGATCACGCAACGATTCCTTTCATTATAGGCGATGGCACAGGTCCAGATATTTGGAACGCAGCTTCTCGCGTAATTGAAGCAGCTGTTGAAAAAGCTTATAACGGTGAAAAGAAAATTAATTGGCTTGAAGTTCTTGCAGGAGAAAAGGCATTCAATGAAACAGGTGATTGGCTTCCAAAAGAAACACTTGAGACAATTGAGGAATATCTAATTGCGATTAAAGGACCACTTACAACGCCAATTGGTGGAGGATTCCGTTCATTGAACGTTGCATTACGTCAAGAACTTGATCTTTACACGTGCTTGCGTCCGGTTCGTTATTTCGAAGGTGTACCTTCACCCGTGAAACGTCCTGAGGATTGTGACATGGTTATTTTCCGTGAGAACACAGAAGATATCTATGCTGGTATCGAGTATCAACAAGGTACTGACGAAGCTAAAAAATTAGTTAACTTCCTTCAAACAGAGCTAGGAGTTAAAAATATTCGTTTCCCTGAAACTTCAGGTCTTGGTATCAAACCGATTTCAGAAGAAGGCACAAAACGCATTGTACGTGCGGCTTTGAAGTATACAATTGAAGAAGGACGTAAATCCTTAACAATCGTACACAAAGGTAATATTATGAAGTTTACAGAAGGTGCATTTGCAAGTTGGGCATATGAGCTGGCTGAAGAAGAGTTCGGCGATAAAGTGTTCACTTGGAAGCAATACGATCGTATTAAAGATGCAGAAGGTACAGAAGCTGCGAACAAAGCACAAACTGAAGCTGAAGAAGCTGGCAAAATCATCGTTAAAGATGCAATTGCAGACATCTTCTTGCAGCAAATTTTGACACGTCCAAAAGAGTTTGATGTAGTAGTTACAATGAATTTGAATGGAGATTATATTTCTGATGCACTTGCTGCACAAGTTGGTGGTATCGGAATCGCTCCAGGGGCAAACATTAACTATGAAACTGGACATGCTATTTTCGAAGCTACTCATGGTACTGCACCTAAATACGCAGGTTTAGATAAAGTTAACCCTTCATCTGTTCTTCTTTCAGGCGTCATGATGCTTGAACACCTAGGATGGAAAGAAGCAGCTGACTTGATCACTAAGTCTATCGAAAAAACAATTGCTTCTAAAGTCGTAACATACGATTTCGCACGTCTGATGGACAATGCAACAGAAGTGAAAGCATCTGGATTCGCTGATGCTTTAATCGAAAATCTATAAGATGTAAGTAGAGGGGGATATGATCCCCCTCTTTCTATTATACTGTTTTGGAAAAGGAGAGTTTTACATGTCATTGAAGCGAAAAAAAGTATCGGTTATCGGATCTGGTTTCACTGGAGCAACCACTGCATTTCTTCTAGCTCAAAAAGAACTTTGCGACGTAGTAATTGTAGATATTCCATCAATGGAAAATCCAACAAAGGGCAAGGCTTTAGACATGTTGGAAGCAGGACCAGTTCAAGGGTTTGACGCAAACATTATAGGTACTTCTAATTATGAAGATACGAAAGATTCGGATGTAGTCGTTATTACGGCTGGTATTGCACGTAAGCCTGGAATGAGTCGTGACGACTTAGTCCAAACGAATCAAAAAGTAATGAAATCGGTAACAGCTGAAATCGTCAAGTATTCTCCAAATACAAAAATCATCGTATTGACAAATCCCGTAGATGCGATGACATACACAGTGTATAAAGAATCAGGATTTCCAAAAGAACGCGTCATTGGTCAATCAGGAGTGCTTGATACCGCTCGTTTCCGCACGTTTGTCGCACAAGAACTGAATCTATCCGTCAAAGACGTAACAGGCTTTGTTCTAGGTGGTCATGGCGACGATATGGTACCTTTAGTGCGCTACTCAACCGCAGGCGGAGTTCCACTAGAGAACTTGATTTCTGCAGGTCGTTTAGAAGAAATTGTTAATCGTACACGTAAAGGTGGAGCAGAAATTGTTAACTTATTAGGAAATGGTTCTGCTTACTATGCGCCTGCTGCTGCGTTAGTGGAAATGACGGAAGCGATCTTAAAAGATCAAAAACGTGTCTTACCTTCTATCGCATACTTGGAAGGTGAGTACGGCATGAATGGTATTTATTTAGGTGTACCTACAGTGTTAGGGGCAGAAGGTATCGAAAAGATTATAGAACTTGAGTTAACTGATGACGAAAAAACAGCTTTAGAAAAATCTGCGGATTCTGTCCGTGCTGTTATGAATGTTCTTGCATAAGTTATAAAAACGGGGCTGTCCAGAAAGTCAGTAACATCTGATTTTCTGTGATGGCCCTTTTCTTATGGAAATAATTCATTTCGCGATTTCTCGATTTTTCTTTGATTGATTGCTATAATTTACATATTGAATAAATTTTCTGCATCTTCACAGTTACAATGAACCTATATGAGGAGTGATTTTATTGTTGAAGAGTAAAAGAAAAAAGATGGGGAAAGATATTTCTCAATTAGAAGTTGGGGAAAAGATTACACTTACTGAGAAAATTGAGGATAAGGATTTGATGCTTTATCTAGGATTGACGAATGACGCGAATCCGTTATATTTACAACACGATTATGCGGCAGAGACCATTTATGGACAGCCAATTGTGCCGCCTATTATGCTGACTGGAATTGTGACGGCGGCCATATCTAAGCATTTGCCGGGACCTGGGGCTCATGTTATTAATCAGCAACTCCACTTCCCAAAGCCGGTCTATCATTATGCAATTGTCGAATTTACATTGGAAATTACAAAATTAGATTTTACGACAAACCAAGTCACGATACAAGTCAATGCGGTAGATGAAGAGTCGGAACGTGTGATGAGTGGAGAGTTAGTTGTGAAAGCTCCTGAAAAAGTAGTAATAGAACAAGTCGTTTCAAAAGGAAACTTACATGTCGAATAAGCAGAAAGTGTTAATTGTAGAAGATGAACAATCGATTCGAAAACTGTTGGAATATACTTTGGAGCAAGCAAACTATCAAACGGTTCTTGCAATTGACGGAGAGGAAGCCATTCGACAAACTATGGATGAATCCCCTGATCTGATAATCTTAGATTTGATGTTGCCAAAAACCGACGGCATTGAGGTGTGTAAAACATTACGGAGGAAGAATATTGAAACTCCGATTATTATGTTAACCGCCAGAGGAGAAGAAATGGATAAAATCATTGGTTTGGAAATGGGGGCCGATGATTATATGACGAAGCCTTTTAGCCCTCGTGAAGTTGCGGCACGCGTGAAAGCGGTTCTGAGACGATCGGGTGAAAAAACTTTTCAAACAGAGGAGCAGCGATTACAAACTGGTCAGCTTGTCGTATATCCAGAAAGATTCGAAGCGTACCTAAACGATAAACAGTTGGAATTTACACGTAAAGAATTTGATTTACTCGTGTATTTTATGAAAAATCTGAATCGAGTACTCACACGCGAACAATTATTGCTAGCCGTCTGGAATTATGATTTTGCTGGAGATACGAGAATAGTAGACGTGCACGTTAGTCATTTGCGAGATAAAATTGAGGAGAATACGAGGAAACCTCTCTATATTAAAACTATAAGAGGAATCGGCTATAAGTTTGAGGAGAAAAAATAAATGAAAAATTATTATTCAAGTTTACTAGCTGCTTCAGCAATCATTCTCTCGGTCCTATTAATTGTACTAGGAATCATCTTAGGACAATTTTTTCATTTGTTTGCAGAAAGTGTTGATCCAAAGATTCAACAGATGTATTGGGTCTATCTTTTATTCACTTTAGTTTTAGTTTTCGTAGTGATGATGTTTGTAATGGCGAAAATACTTCAGCAATATGTGCGTCCAATAGATCACTTTACAAACGTTACACATCAGTTAGCTCAAGGCAACTACTCGGCAAGAGCGCAAATAGAAGATGGCCGTTTAAATCATCAATTAACAATGGCGATCAATCAAATTGCAAGAAATTTGCAAGAAAACTCTATTTTACGTGAGATGGAAGCAGAACGACTGAAGACATTGGTCAGTAGTATCGGCAGCAGTCTACTCATGTTCGGTCGCTCAGGAGCAGTGAATCTCGTCAATAAAGTATTCGAGGAAACTTTTCATCGGAAAAGTGAAGACTTGATGGGTAGAACGTACAAAGATATTGGGCTACCGGAAGATATTGAAACTGAAATCGAACAGATTTTCTTAACGGAAGAAGTACGCACATTTCAATCAATGGTCTTTTTAGAAAATGAAATCTGTCATCTTGAAGTGTACGGGGCACCTGTCATCGGAGAAAATGGAAAGTGGTTAGGGATTGTTATTGTGATGCATGATATTACAGAGTTGGTACTACTTGAACAAGTGCGTAAAGACTTTGTGGCAAATGTATCCCACGAACTCAAGACGCCTATTACATCTATTAAAGGTTTTTCTGAAATGTTGTTAGATGGCGCAGTGGAGGATCCAGCTGTTCAGCAAAACTTTTACGAAATTATGTATAAAGAAAGTAATCGACTGCAGTTATTGATTGAAGATTTGTTACGTCTGTCCAATATGGAAAGAGGAAGTTTTGAAATTACTAGCACTGAAGTGGATGTAGTTGATATTGTGAACCAATCACTGCAAATTGTAAGAACTAAACTTCAAGAAAAACGGATGGAAGTCGTGCTTCACATGCCGGATCATTTAACGATTTCCGCAGATCATGATCGTTTAGTGCAAGTGATGGTAAATTTACTCCATAATGCAATTGCTTACTCTCAAGAAGAAACGGTGATTACTGTGACAGTTGAGAAAATAAAAGATTATGTGAAGCTTACAGTCAGTGATCAAGGGATCGGTATTATGCAAAATGAATTACCTAGATTGTTTGAACGTTTTTATCGAATTGATCGTGCTAGAAGCAGAGAGTCAGGTGGCACGGGTCTTGGTTTAGCTATTGTTAAGCATATTGTGGAAGCACATCACGGACTGGTCACAGTTGATAGTGAAGTAGGAGTAGGTACGGAATTTCACGTGCAATTACCGTGTGTTGAAAAAACTTTTGAAACTTAATCGCCTCCCATTCCGTAGAGTAACTATACATAAGAAAAGGGAGGAACAACTATGGGAACAAAACGAATCTTGGTGTCGCTAGGTTTAGTGCTCACCGGGTTATTACTGTTACTTATCGTTTTTACGACTTGGTATACAGTGGATGAGTCCGAACAGGCCGTAGTCATTTCTTTTGGACAAGCCGGAGCGCCAGTGACAGATTCTGGACTTCATTTTAAATTGCCTTGGCCAATCCAAAAGGCAGAGATTTTATCAAAGGAAACATACAGTATTCATTTTGGTTATAAACAAGATAAATCGGGAGAAATTGTCGATAAGGAAACAAAAATGATTACTGGAGATGAATACATAGTACTCACTGATTTAACCGTTCAGTGGCGAATTGTAGATCCGAAAAAATATTTATTCAATGCAGAAGAGCCTATTGAAATTTTACGAGATGCTGCTTCCGCCTCTATTCGATCTGTTATTGGTAGTTCAACGATTGATGCTGCTTTAACAGATGGTAAAGCAGAAATAGAAGCAAAAACACGTGACCTACTAACGAGTTTAGTAGAGAAGTACAATATAGGGATTGCTGTACAAGGAGTAAAATTACAAGACGTAGAATTACCTAATGCAGAAGTTCGCGCAGCTTTTACAGCGGTTACAGATGCACGCGAAACGAAGAACACGAAAATAAATGAAGCGAAAAAGTACGAAAACCAAAAGAAGAACGAAGCAATCGGTGAACGTGATGCGATTAAATCACAAGCGCAAGGTAGAAAAACAGCGCGTATCGAACAGGCTCGTGGAGATGTAGCTCTGTTTAGTGATTTGTATACAGAGTATGCAAAAAACAAAGAAATCACTAGAGAGCGTCTAATTATAGAAACGCTCGAACAAGTATTACCTAAAGCGAATCTTTACATTATGAATGATAGCGGAGAGACGATGAAGTATTTACCAATCGAAAAATTGCAGAAAACAAAAGTAGAAGAAACAACGGAGACAGAAAAATCTTCTGAGAAAGGAGAGAAAGCTTCATGAGCAATGAACAGAATCCTTTCAAAAAAATAGAAGAAGCATTGAAAAAAATGGGAGAAACAGATCAACAAAAGAAAAAGAAAGTTCCTACTGATTCAGAACCCGAGTCAAAAGTCTATCCGATTAAACCGAAGAAAACGATTGATGTAAAACGATATACAAAGTTGATCATTTCATTAACTGTAGCATTTGCTGTCATCGTCATTCTTTTGTCCAACTTATTCATCGTAAAAGAAAATGAGTATCGTGTCGTACGTCAATTTGGTGAAATCACACGAATCGTTAAAGAACCAGGAATTAATATGAAAATTCCTTTCATACAAAGTATTTCTACACTTCCTAAAAACCAAATGACATCGAACGTATCGGAAGCGGAAATTACGACGAAAGATAAAAAGCGAATTATCATTGATAATTACGCAGTATGGAATATTGTAGATCCGGCTAAAATGATTTCAAATGCTCGTAATATTGTAAATGCCGAAGCGCGTTTAGAAGAGTTTATCTATTCAGTAGTTCGAAATGAAATGGGTAAACTAAACTATGTAGACGTAGTCAATGACGAGGATTCATCCCGCGGCAGTTTAAATGACCGTGTCACAGAGAAAGTAAATAAGTTTTTAGCGGACGGAAATTATGGGATCGAAGTAGTCGATGTTCGTATGAAACGTATTGATCTGCCAGAAGAGAACGAGCAATCTATTTACACACGGATGATTTCTGAACGACAATCAACAGCTCAGTCCTATTTGTCTGAAGGGGATGCAGAGAAACGCAAAATTGAAGCAGAAACCGATCGTGAAGTACAAGAGATGCTGGCGAAAGCAAAAGCTGAAGCCGCTATCGTCACTGCACAAGGTGAAGCAGAAGCAGCTAAAATTTATAATAATACATTCGCCAAAGACCCAGAGTTCTATAAATTATACAGAACCCTCCAGTCATATACGAAAGTAGTGAACGATGAAACAATGATCATCCTCCCAGCAGACTCTCCATACGCCAAATTACTAACAGGCTCGTTACAATAACAAAACAAAAGTGCGCCATTATCATTTCTAGTTGCCATCATGGTAAACTAAGATGAAATGGCGCATTTATATATCAAAAGCGGAAAGCGCCGTTAAGACTCGACAGGCGCTGGAAGACGTTACACGAAGGCGTTTTTTGCCTTCTTGTACCGTCTGAAGCGACCCGAGAGTCTGGCGCTTGTAGCTAGTCGAATCAAAAGCGGAAAGCGCCGTTAAGACTCGACAGGCGCTGGAAGACGTTACACGAAGGCGTTTTTTGCCTTCTTGTACCGTCTGAAGCGACCCGAGAGTCTGGCGCTTGTAGCTAGTCGAATCAAAAGCGGAAAGCGCCGTTAAGACTCGACAGGCGCTTGTCAGTGATAAAAAAGGAGTGGACCGAATTTTGACGAAAAAGAAAATTGTTTTACTCGATGGAAATAGTTTAGCTTATAGAGCGTTTTTTGCCTTGCCTTTGTTAACGAATGATAAAGGGATTCATACAAATGCGGTATATGGATTTACTATGATGCTGGAAAATATTTTGGCTAATGAAAAACCGACACATGTGCTCGTTGCTTGGGATGCAGGTAAAACTACATTCCGCCACAGTACATTCAAAGAGTATAAAGGAGGTCGTCAAAAGACACCGCCTGAACTTTCAGAGCAGTTTCCTTATATACGAAAGCTGGTGGACGTATTCGGTATTACGCAGTATGAACTGGATCAATACGAAGCTGATGATATCATCGGTACGCTAAGTAAAGAGTCCGCTTCAGAAGATGCACAAGTAATTGTTATTTCTGGAGATAAAGATTTGACACAGCTGGCGAACGCCCAAACTACAGTATGTATTACGAGGAAAGGCATTACTGATCTTGAGATCTATACTCCTGAACATATCGCAGAAAAGTATGGGATTACTCCTTTGCAAATAATTGATATGAAAGGATTAATGGGTGATGCATCTGATAATATACCAGGCGTCCCAGGTATAGGAGAGAAGACAGCACTGAAGTTACTAAAAGAATATGGGTCTGTAGAGAATGTATATAAGTCAATCGACCAGATTACTGCTAAAAAGATGAAAGAAAATTTAGTGACAAATAAAGAGCAGGCATTTATGAGTAAGGAATTAGCTACAATTGAAGTACAAGCACCGATCGAGGTTTCATTTAATGATTTAGAGTATGCAGGGAAAAATGATGAGGAAGTGATTCAATTATATAAAGAGCTACAGTTTAATTCACTGTTGGAGAAATTAGATGTACCTGTAGAAGGGCAGCCTCTTGAAGAGGTTGAAGTCCA
The DNA here is from genome assembly GCF_003351785.1 of Sporosarcina sp. PTS2304. Classification (GTDB taxonomy): domain Bacteria; phylum Bacillota; class Bacilli; order Bacillales_A; family Planococcaceae; genus Sporosarcina. The sequence goes on along the minus strand of NZ_CP031230.1, from coordinate 1,394,585 downwards.
TGTGCTGAACGAAATAACAGCAGATATACTTACTGACACGATGTCTATTCACGTGGAAATTGACGGCGATAATTATTTATCTGCTGATATTCTAGGAATCGGTCTATCAAATGACAGTCAGACGTATTTCATTCCTACTAAAACAGCGAAATCTTCTGATGTACTAAAGGAATGGCTGGCAGATCATTCTACAGTAAAGTATGCATCCGATTCAAAATCGGCTTACGCAACGATTGCAAGATTAGGGATGGAACTTAATGGAGCAGAATTTGATTTAATGCTGGCGGCTTATATAGTCAATCCTTCATTTTCTGCAGATGAAGTATCAGAAATCGCACGTTCATTTGGTTACTATGGAGTGAAGAATGACGAATCAGTTTATGGAAAAGGAGCAAAGCGGTCACTTCCTGCTTCAGAAGTATTAGCAGATCATATAGCGAGAAAAGCACATGCGGTATGGGAGCTACAACCGATCGTTTCTAAACAGTTGGAAGAAAACGAACAACAAGAATTGTTCCGTAAGTTAGAACTTCCGTTAGCTAAGATTCTAGGTAAGATGGAAGTAACAGGCGTTACAACAGACTTACAAGTTCTTCAAACGATAGGAAAACAATTGACAGAACGGTTAGGACTTATTGAAAAAGACATCTATGATATGGCGGGTGAGAAGTTTAATATTAATTCACCGAAGCAACTAGGAGTTATTCTATTTGAAAAAATCGGCTTAACGCCTATTAAAAAAACGAAAACTGGGTATTCGACTGCGGCTGATGTATTAGAGAAGCTAGAAAGTGAACATGAAATCATTCAGTATATATTATTATATCGCCAACTCGGGAAGTTAAATTCTACTTATATCGAAGGGTTATCGAAAGAAATTCATGAAGATGGCAAGATTCATACACGATTCCAGCAAGCTCTAACCCAAACAGGTCGCTTAAGCTCGATCAATCCGAATTTGCAAAATATCCCGATTCGTTTAGAAGAAGGGCGTAAAATTCGTGCGGCATTTATTCCCTCTAATACGGACTGGATTATGTTCGCTGCAGACTATTCTCAAATCGAGTTGCGTGTGCTCGCACATATTTCTCAAGATGAAAAACTAATCGAAGCTTTTAAAGAAGGCGCAGATATTCATACGAAAACAGCGATGGATGTTTTTGGCGTTGCAGAAGATGAAGTGGATAGCAATATGCGCCGTGCGGCAAAAGCCGTAAACTTCGGAATTGTTTACGGTATTAGTGATTATGGGCTATCGCAAAGTTTAAATATTACACGAAAAGAAGCAGGGGAATTCATTAATACGTATTTGGCCAGCTTCCCCGGGGTGAAGCAATATATGGATGACAGTATTATTGATGCGAAGCAAAAAGGCTACGTCACGACATTACTGAATCGTCGTCGATACTTACCTGATATAACGAGTTCAAACTTCAACTTGCGAGGTTTCGCAGAACGAACGGCTATGAATACACCAATTCAAGGGACGGCTGCAGATATCATTAAACAAGCGATGATTGATATGGATGCACGGCTCATGAAAGAAAATTTGCAAGCCCGTATGTTATTGCAAGTGCATGATGAACTGATTTTCGAAGCGCCTATTGAAGAATTGGAAAAGTTAAAAGAAATCGTGCCGGAAGTCATGGAACAAACAATTCAACTAGATGTGCCGTTGAAAGTGGATTGGAATTATGGCAAGTCTTGGTACGAAACAAAGTGAGTGATGAGAGATGCCTGAATTACCTGAAGTAGAAGGAGTGGTACGAGATCTCGCACCATTGGTCGAAGGACGGACGATTAAGCGACTCTCTGTATCGGATACTGTTGTAACTTCTAAATTAGCAGGAAAAGAAACGATTATTAAAGGAAAGACCGTAAATGCTTTTCTTGAAGAATTAGAAAAAATGGTTATTTCTAAAATCGTACGTAGAAGTAAATATATTTATTTCCATTTGCAAAAAGGAGATCAGCCACATTTGCTCGTCAGTCATTTAGGGATGACGGGCGCGTGGTTTGTCGTGGATTCGCCGGATGAAATAACTGAAGAGAAGTTTCGTAAGCATGCACATATATTTTTAGAGATGGAGGACGGGGGCTTACTCATTTATTCGGACATTCGTAGATTCGGTGAAATGCGTCTGTTACAAGCAGAAGAAGATTTCCCGCCTTTACTGGAAATGGCGCCAGAACCGTTCTCGGAAGAAGCGCTGCCTCACTTTCTTGAAATGGCTGAATCGGAAAAGTATAAAAGAAAAGCGATCAAAGAAGTTATTATGGATGGCAAAGTCATTTCAGGTTGCGGTAATATCTATGCAACAGAAGCATTATTCCATATGAAGATTCTTCCCGCACGTGCTGCCTACAGAATTAGTAGAAAGCGAAAAATCCTGCTTTTCCAAGAGATAGTGCGAGTATTGCAGGAAAGTATTGACGCAGGCGGAAGTACAATTTCAGATTACCGTTCTGTTAACGGAAATGCAGGCACGATGCAACATCATTTGCATATGTATGGTAAAAAACTATGTACATCTTGTAATAAACCAACGAAAAGCAAACAAATAGCCGGTAGAACATCTGTCTATTGTCCTGCCTGCCAAAAATAAGAGGTGGAGAAAATGATTATTGGATTAACTGGTAGTATTGCCAGTGGGAAAAGCACAGTAGCCCATATGTTACGTGAGAAAGGATATCCGATTGTAGATGCAGATATCATTGCACGCCAAGTAGTCGAACCGGGCAACCCATTACTTGATGAGATTGAAAAGATATTCGGTTCTTCTGTAATCAGAGAAGACGGCACACTACATCGAGAAAATTTAGGAATTATTATTTTTAACGATGAACAAAAGCGTAAGCAACTCAATGAGCTGATGCATCCAGCTATAAGAAATCAGATGGTTCATCGTAAGGAGCAATATATAAAACAAGGATATGAAACAATCATTATGGACATCCCTTTACTTTTCGAAAGTAAATTGCAGGATTACGTTGAAAAGATTCTGGTTGTTTCGGTTACGCAAGAAGTTCAAAAGCGGCGATTGATTGCGCGAAATCAATTGACCGATCAAGAAGCAGAGGCGAGAATTGCTTCTCAATTGGATTTAAGCATAAAAGAACATGGCGCTGACGCTGTGATTCACAATAATGGAACGATAAAAGAAACAGAAAGACAGTTAGTAACTATACTTGAAAAGTGGCAAGCAGTTCCTCGTTAATCTTCATTTTATCCGATAGATATCGACAGTTATAGCAAAGTTATGTCGTCAGAATCATTTAAATACAAAATAATTATCTAATAGTGTTGGCTTAATCGTAAAATGTGTTATACTAATGAACGATTAAACATAATAAGTATAACATACATGCAGGAGGATCCCTTTCATGACTACTACAATTGCGATTAACGGACTTGGCCGTATTGGACGGATGGTATTCCGCCAGATTATTAAAGAAGACGATGTTAATTTAGTTGCGGTGAACGCGACATATCCAGCTGAAACAATTGCGCATCTACTAAAATACGATTCAACACATGGTGTATTCGATGGTGACATCCAAACAGAAGAAGATGCGATTATTGTAGACGGTAAACGTGTTCAACTAATTACACAACGTGATCCCTCTAAGTTGCCATGGAAAGAACTTGGCGTAGATATTGTGATTGAATCCACAGGCGTATTCAATTCACGTGAAAAAGCAGCACTTCACTTAGAATCAGGAGCAAAGAAAGTGATCTTGACAGCTCCGGGTAAAAATGAAGATGTTACAGTCGTGTTAGGTGTCAATGACGATAAATTAGACATTGATAAACATAGTGTCATTTCAAATGCTAGCTGTACGACAAACTGCTTAGCACCAGTGGCAAAAGTATTGAATGATGAGTTCGGTATTGTAAACGGCTTGATGACAACTGTTCATGCATACACAAATGATCAGAAAAATTTGGACAATCCACACAAAGATTTGCGTCGTGCACGTTCTTGCGGTGAATCGATTATTCCAACATCAACAGGTGCTGCAAAAGCTTTATCACTAGTCCTTCCTGAACTTGAAGGCAAGATTCATGGTTTAGCGTTACGTATTCCAACACCAAACGTTTCTTTAGTTGATTTAGTAGTGGACGTAGAAAGAGATGTTACTGTAGAAGAAGTAAATAATGCGTTTAAAAATGCAGCAAACGGTTCTTTAAAAGGGATTGTTCGTTTTACGACAGAGCCACTTGTTTCAATTGATTTCAATACTACAACAGAATCTGCGACTGTAGACGGGCTTTCTACAATTGTAATGGGTAATCGTAAAGTTAAAGTACTTGCTTGGTATGATAACGAATGGGGTTATTCAGCTCGTGTTGTGGAATTAGCTAAAAAAGTAGCGGCAGCATTAAAGAATAAAGTAACATCATAAGTTGGCAAAACACTTCACTTTAATTAGTGAAGTGTTTTTTGATTGTCGTAATGTTGTTGTATAGTTAGTTTCTGTTATAATGAAAGGTACCAATGAAATGTGGAGGAACCAACTATGTTATGTCCAGCTTGTCACTACAACGGAACACGTGTAATTGATTCGCGTCCAGCGGAAGAAAACCGTTCAATCCGAAGAAGACGCGAATGTGAAAAATGTAGCTATCGCTTCACAACGTTTGAAAAAGTCGAACATTCTCCGTTGATCGTCGTTAAGAAAGATACGACACGCGAAGAGTTTAGCAGTGAAAAGTTACTTCGTGGCTTAATTCGCGCTTGCGAAAAGCGGGCAGTGCCTATCGAAAAATTAAAAGATATCGTTGTTTCCATTGAAAAAGAATTGAGAAGTTCTGGGGTTGTCGAAATCGATTCTAATCAAGTAGGTGAAATGGTAATGGAAAGACTGGTCGACGTGGATGAAGTAGCATACGTCCGTTTCGCGTCCGTCTATCGTCATTATAAAGATATCACCGTGTTTATTGATGAACTCCAACAATTACAAAATAGAAAAGATCAACAAGAGTAAGGCGTTTTGCCAGAAGGGAAGACGTTAATCATGCTATATACAGAACTCCAGCCGGTCGATTCCTTTCAAGTGAGGTTAACGCATCCTTTTTCATCGTACGATCGGCAAATGATTACATTATTTTATCAGCCGTTAATCGGTTCAGAAGCTGTCAGTTTATTTTTGACACTTTGGACGGACGCTGAAAATACGGAACCACAAGAGCATTCTCATTATTACCTAATGAATATTTTATCATTCGCTCTGCAACCGATTTTTCAAGCGAGAATAACACTGGAGGCAATTGGTTTATTACGCACATACAAAAAGAAAGAAACGGGAGAGAAGCGAGTATTTGTCTATGAACTGCTTCCTCCTTTAGATGCGCCTTCTTTTTTTAATGACCCATTACTGTCTACGTTTTTATTTAGTAAAATAGGCGAACAACCATATCGCCAACTGCGCAATCGTTTTTTAGTCGAAGAACTTCGAAAAGAAGAGTACCAAGACGTTTCTCGCACCTTTTTGGACGTGTTTCAACCAGCAAGGGGAGATCAGGCGATGGAACTTACGTCTGGTAAAGAATATCGAGGCAAAGCGAAAGCACCAGGCGTCTCATTCGATTTAAATGAATTTAATTTTGATTTATTTTATAGCGGACTATCTGAACAGATGATTCCTAAATCTTCTGTTCGTAAGATTTCCCAGGAAATGATTGCTCAACTTGCATTTCTGTATACGCTATCTCCTCTTGATATGCAGAAAGTGATGATGATCGCGATAGATGAAAATCTTCAAGTAACTGAAGAAAGTGTACGTAAAGCGGCATTAGAATTTTATAAGATGAATCGTTCGCCGCAACCACCCAAATTACAACCGGTTTTCAACATATCTGTTGAGCAAGAAGCACCAAAAGAACATATGAGCCGGGATGAAGAATTGATTTATTACTTAGAGAATACGGCACCGAAAGATATGTTGCGGAAAGTTAGTGGTAAAGAACCGTTTGCGGTAGATATTCAACTTGCTGAACGTCTCATAACGCTTCATGAATTCCCTGTCGGTGTGGTCAATGTGCTTTTGCAATACGTTATGTTACGTAACGATGGAAAAATCACGAATAGTTTCGCGGAACGAATAGCGTCACACTGGGCCAACAAAAAAGTAGCGGATGCAAAAACTGCTTTAAAATTATCTCGTGATGAACATGATCAGTATATGAAGTGGTTGAAAGAAGGTAAACAATCTGCACCCAAAAAACGCAAGTCAACGCGAGAAGAGAAAGTACCTGAATGGTTTGATAAACGTAAAGAAAAAAAGGTGAAACAAGAGACTTCTAATGATTTCAATATCGAAGAAGAACGTCAAAAATTATTGAAAGAATTAGGAATTCGCGAAAATGAGGTGAAATAAGATGGAACGACTTGGTGATGCGATGAAACGAGTAGTTAATGCTCCTTCGTTAGCAAAAAAGTATGAGGAACTACGAAAAGAAATAGTTGAAGATCCCGCGATCCAGCATTTTATCAGCGATCACTCTGATGAAGTCAATACAGAAATTGTGAATCGAAGCCTTGGTAAGTTGTATGAGTTTAAAACTGCCTCACATGCGTGTGATCGCTGTCCGAATCTAGAAGGTTGCATTAATGTCATGAAAGGTTTTGAACCTAAATTAGTCATTGCTCAGCGTCTAATTGATTTAGATTACGTAGTCTGTCCAACGAAGCAACTGCAGGATGAGCGGCGAAATATATCAAAGATGGTTAATAGTATGTATATGCCTAGAGAAGTAATGGAAGCGCGATTATCAAATGTCGACTTTTTATCTGAAGATAGTCGCGTCATCGTTATGAGAGCAGCTAAAGACTTCCTGAATCAAATCGACTCTACAGGAAAAGTACCTGAACGGGGTCTATATTTATATGGAGATTTCGGTATCGGGAAATCATTTATCTTAGGTGCACTAGCTAATGAACTCGCTACTAGACAAGTACGAACGGTCGTTGTCTACGTTCCTGAATTTTTGCGCGAGATGAAACAATCTATCCAAAATCAGACACTCGACGAAAAAATAGAATTTGTCAAAAAGGCACCTGTCCTTATGCTGGATGATATAGGTGCTGAAACGATGTCAACTTGGACAAGAGATGAAGTGCTGGGAACGATTCTGCAATATCGCATGGCCGAAAAGTTGCCTGTTTTCTTTACTTCTAACTTTAACTATAATGAGTTAGAACATCATTTAACTACTAGTCAGCGAGGAGAAAACGAACCGATTAAAGCGGCTAGAGTAATGGAAAGAATTCGTATGGTAAGTCAGCCTTTCAAATTAGGTGGACAAAACTGGCGTGATTAATCTCATAGAGAATCTAGTATTTCTAGATTTATAAATTACTATGAAATGCACAGGTCTGTTGATTAACTATCTTATGTATAATTCTCTCATTCATTTATTCAAAAGCGATTTTGACTATGGCAATTCGATAGATTGACGTAGACCTAGATTTTCTTGCGGCTTGCGTTTCTAGAAAATACGCTTTCTAGAGGGATAGCGTCCGGCTCTGCAGGGAGAATCCTAAACAATACACTACCTCTACAACTACTTGTTAAAAGCACCTCATTTTCAAATGATAATTCCTTTTTCGGAATAATCAACAGGCTTGAAATGCAAATAAAACAGGATGTAACCAAAAGAATTAATAAAATAAACTTGCAATTCCGCTAAAAATTTTCTATACTATTATTCAGTTCAAAATAAATAATTTATCTACATGCATTGAAGAGGACAACAATTTATTTTAAACCTTTCAGAGAGTGAGGGCACGGCTGAAACCCTTGCAGGCATAAATAAATTTACCACCTCCAAGCAGCATCAGTGAACTAGTGTAGCTGATGACGGTAGCGGCCCGTTAGCCGATCGAAAGCTTCGTCTATCCGAAAGGGCAGAAGGAAGAAGGGTGGAACCACGAGCTCAAGTCTCGTCCCTTTAGGGATGAGGCTTTTTTGTGTCCAAAAATAGAAAGGGAGTCATACAAATGGCAAAAAATATTCATGTAACATTTCCAGATGGAGCAGTAAAAGAATTCGTAGACGGCACAACAACAGAGGAAATTGCGGGTTCTATTAGTCCCGGACTACGCAAGAGCGCTTTAGCTGGAAAAATAGGAGATCATCTAATTGATTTGAAAACACCGATACACGAAGATGGAGAAATTAGTATTGTGACACCTACTTCAGACGAAGCGTTAGAAATTCTTCGCCATAGTACGGCTCACCTTTTGGCACAAGCGGTTAAACGTAAATTTCCGGATGCAAAACTTGGAATTGGGCCAACTATTGAAAATGGTTTCTATTATGACATTGATTCTCCAACTCCGATAACAGCAGAAGATCTACCAGAATTAGAAAAAGAAATGAGACGTATTATCGGTGAAAACATACCGGTTGTCCGCCATGATGTATCAAGAGAAGAAGCACAAAAACGTTTTGAGGAAATTGATGACGAGTACAAATTAGAACTACTGGAAGCTATTCCAGAAGGTGAACAAGTCTCAATCTACGAACAAGGGGAATTTTTTGACCTTTGCCGTGGAATTCACGTGCCGTCCACAGGTAAATTAAAAGAGTTTAAATTGCTTAGTATTGCAGGTGCATACTGGAGAGGGAATTCTGATAATAAGATGCTTCAACGTATTTACGGCACAGCTTTCTTCAAAAAAGATGAACTAAAAGAACATTTACGTCTTCTTGAAGAAGCTAAAGAACGTGATCATCGTAAAATCGGTAAAGAGCTGAATTTATTTGCAAACTCGCAAAAAGTTGGTCAGGGTTTACCGCTTTGGTTACCAAAAGGTGCTACGATCCGTCGGGTAATCGAACGTTATATTGTAGACAAAGAAGAGAAACTAGGCTATCAGCATGTTTATACACCGGTACTCGGAAGTGTTGAATTGTATAAGACATCTGGACATTGGGATCACTATCAAGATGGAATGTTCCCGGCGATGAGTATGGACAATGAAGACTTAGTGTTGCGTCCGATGAACTGTCCGCATCACATGATGATTTATAAGAATGGTATTCATTCCTATCGTAATCTGCCACTTCGCTTAGCAGAACTTGGAATGATGCACCGTTATGAAATGTCAGGAGCACTTTCAGGATTGCAACGTGTACGTGGTATGACATTAAATGATGCGCATATTTTCGTGCGTCCTGATCAAATCAAAGATGAGTTAAAACGAGTCATCATGTTGATTATTGAAGTATATAAAGACTTCAATATTAAAGATTATTCATTCCGTCTATCTTATCGCGATCCAAAAGATACGAAAAAATACTTCGATGATGATGAAATGTGGGAACGTGCACAGTCGATGTTAAAAGAAGCGATGGATGAGTTGGAGCTTCCATATACAGAAGAAGAAGGGGAAGCAGCGTTCTACGGACCAAAACTGGATGTGCAAGTAAAAACAGCTATCGGTATGGAAGAAACACTATCCACTGCACAACTGGATTTCTTGTTGCCAGAGCGTTTTGATCTTACGTATGTCGGTGAAGATGGTAAGCAACATCGCCCTGTCGTTATTCACCGTGGTGTCGTTTCTACGATGGAGCGCTTTGTTGCCTTCTTGATTGAAGAGTATAAAGGTGCATTCCCTACATGGTTAGCGCCAATTCAAGTAGAGGTTATCCCGGTGTCACCAGATGTGCATTTTGATTATGCTGAAGGCGTGAAAGAGAAGTTAATACACGCTGGTTTCCGAGTGGATGTGGATAGCCGTGATGAAAAGATTGGCTATAAGATTCGTGAAGCACAAGTTCAAAAAGTTCCTTATATGTTGGTGCTTGGCGATCGCGAGCTGGAGTCTGGCGAGGTTAATGTGCGTAAGTATGGGGAACAAAAGTCTGAGAGTATGTCGTTTGACGCGTTTTTAGAGATGATTCAAGAAGATGTGAAGAAGTAATTATTTAAAGAATATAGTAGCAGCACTTGCAAAGAATTGTCGCAAGTGCTGTTGCTATGTAATTAAAAGATACAAATTTAAAAATAGATTTGCAAAATTACGTAAGATACGATATACTAACAAAGTTGAAATAATTTAAATGTTACACAGTGCATCCGACAACTAGATTAATCCAAGTTGTTGACACTCACTTCTAAGTATGGTAAAGTAAATAAGGTTAAATGAATACAGTTTGTGGTATAAGAAGAGGCTACCCGCTTCTCACCTGATCGACGCAATGAAGTTGTTGACAGGTTGGCACATAAGTGAATTGTTATGCATACGTTGCATAGATTACTTACGCGGGTAGACAAATATCATTTGTCTACTTTTTTTATTTCGTAAAATGGATGGACCTATGGGACCCTAAAGTCGAATTTTTCGATATACCCAAAACGTGTATTCACGAGACAATATTCGGAGGTGGATTACTATTAGCAAAGACATGTACGTAAATGACGGTATCCGAGCACGTGAGTTACGCTTAATTGACCACAATGGTGAACAACTCGGTATCAAAACACGTAATGAAGCTTTAGAAATTGCTGCTCGAGTGAACCTGGACCTTGTTCTTGTTGCTCCACAAGCGAAGCCCCCAGTAGCTCGTGTTATGGACTATGGAAAGTTCAAGTTCGAACAGCAAAAGAAAGAGCGTGAAGTTCGTAAAAATCAAAAAATCATCAATATGAAAGAAGTTCGACTCAGTCCGACAATTGATGAACACGATTTCCAAACGAAACTTCGTAACGGAGTGAAATTCCTGGAAAACGGCGATAAAGTAAAAGCTTCAATACGTTTCCGTGGACGTGCGATTACGCACAAAGAAATCGGTCAACGAGTTCTTGATCGTTTTGCAGAAGCTTGCAAAGAAGTAGCAACTGTTGAAGTTAAACCAAAAATGGAAGGTCGGAGCATGTTCTTAATACTTGCACCGCTTGCCGAAAAACAGTAACACGAACAATTTAGGAGGAACAGAACATGCCAAAAATGAAAACTCACCGCGGTTCCGCGAAACGTTTCAAAAGAACTGGAACTGGTAAACTAAAGCGTGGCCGTGCTTATACAAGTCACCTTTTTGCAAACAAATCTACGAAGGCTAAGCGTCACTTACGTAAGTCTTCACTAGTTTCTTCAGGCGATTACAAGCGTATTCGCGAAATGCTAACAAACATGAAATAAGATCGGTAGAATCTTTCGGTCAACGAAATCTATCAACACACACTTATAGGATAAGCAGGAGGTAATGCACTATGCCACGCGTAAAAGGTGGAACAGTCACGCGCAAGCGTCATAAAAGAGTATTAAAATTAGCTAAAGGCTACTTCGGTTCAAAACATAGACTTTATAAGGTTGCTAACCAACAGGTTATGAAATCTTTCAACTATGCATACCGTGATCGTCGTCAAAAGAAACGTGATTTCCGTAAATTATGGATCACTCGTATCAATGCGGCTGCACGTATTAACGGTCTTTCGTACAGCACATTAATGCACGGCTTGAAAGTAGCTGGCATCGATGTTAACCGTAAAATGCTTGCAGATCTTGCTGTGACAGATGCACAAGCATTTGCACAACTTGCAGAAACTGCAAAAAAGTCGATTGCAAAATAAGATGAACTAAAATCCACTGTCGTTTTCATTCTTATATGGAAACGACAGTGTTTTTTTGTGTAAAGGAGTAGCTGGTGTGGCGCAAACTCTTTCAATTTATATGGCTATTTTATCAATATGGGCGTTTGTTGCTATGGGATTTGACAAAAAACAAGCGCAGAAGAAAAAACAGCGGGTACCAGAGCGGAATTTATGGTTGTTGGCTATACTAGGTGGTGGAGTAGGAGCTTACCTTGCCATGCAAGTATTTCGCCATAAAACGAGAAAAACCCACTTTCGAATAGGATTTTTATTGTTGGCAATGCTCGATATGTTGCTGTTGCTTTATACTTTCGGTGTACAGATGCCAGTATCAACTATATTCTAATAAACAAGAGCTTGTCAGCTAATTTATGTTCGTTCATGAAAGTAGACGATTGGATGGAGTGAAACGGATTTAGAGAGTCTTGCGGCTTGCGCTTCCAGACGATACGCTTTCCTGTGGGGACGCCGCGGCGGCCCTCGCAAAAGAGCGCTGCGGATAATGCCGCGTGCCCACAGGAAAGCGTCCGGTTTCTCTCAGGAGAATCCTAACGCTATTTTACGTAACCGAGCAGGCAGAGTCACTATCTATTCATTTTATATTTAATATTCTCAAAAGAAAGAGCCATCACAGAAAATCAGATATCTCTGACTTTCCTGACAGCTCCTTCAATTATCTAATGGCGTACCTTTCATTAATTGCTCAATCGGATTCTTCCAATTGATCACTGCAAAAGGATAGTAGGATTTTACTTCTTCTTCTAAGAAGTGGAAGTCTTCCTTTGTCATCCCTTGGAGTTTTGCTTCATTTTTCACCCAAATAAAAATAGAGACGACATCGAAAGAGTCCGGTGTAGTTCCTAAATATTTTTCACCTTCAAACATAGCACCTTTATACGTAATGAAGAAGTTTTTACGAATATTTTTCACGTCATCATAAAAATAATACTGCTCTTTTTCATACGCTTCATCAAGTTTACGCTTGGCATCTGTCAAATAGCGTATTCCAGCATAAAATAAATAAATAACTAGTGCTATAATGAATACACGAATTAATAAAACCATGAAATCAACTCCTGAATACTATATAGTACTACCTATACGTATGAATGGGAAAGAAGGTTTCACTTTTAAAGTAATTTTTAAGGAGGACAATCACATGAAGTTAGAGAAACTATTTGCAATGCAAAAAGCACTGGACGCATACATACAAGAAAACCATCAATCTACTAATACATTTAATGAAAGAGGTTTAGCATTGTTAGTAGAATTAGCTGAACTGGCAAATGAAACGAGATGTTTCAAGTTCTGGAGTACGAAAGGTGCTTCGGCAAAAGATGTAATTTTGGAAGAGTATGTAGACTCTATTCACTTTTTACTATCACTCGGTATCGAACAAGGCTATGATAGCTTAGAGAATTGGCCGACAAGCAATCATTCTAAAACAGACCTAACGCAGTTATTTGTTGAGACTGGACGTTCGATCTATGTGTTTTTAGATGAACTGACGTTTGAAAATTATAAAAGCATTTGGCAACATTATGGCGCTCTTGCCAATACATTAGGGTTTACGGAAGAACAGATTATTCAGGCATATATCGACAAAAATGAAGAAAATTATGCACGTCAACAAAACGGTTATTAATTGGAAAAAAGCTTTATACGAGCTACAGATTACTTCATATAATAATTAATTGACAAAAGAACCATTTTGATAATAATATAAAGAGAATGAAAGATGTTTTAGGGGGTATTTCATTGAACGAATGGAGTAAAGATGATTTTGGATTGCGACTGAAAGCGCTAAGGGAACGTCGTGGTCTTTCCATGATGGCATTTGGTGCAGCTATCGGAACTTCGGCTAGTCGTATAAAAGACTGGGAGCGCGGAAAAAATGCTCCATCTGCAGCGTGGATCGCAAAAATTTCAGAACGCTTTTCTGTTTCTACAGATGAATTAATTATGGGTGAAGTAACATTCACACCTTATATAAAAGCAACGGGCAATACAGTGGAGTCACTTTATGATCGTCTTCGTGAAACGATGAATGTGGAGAGTAGACAACCATCGGAAGAAGTAGATGAATTATATAGAGAAATTGATGCATTTAATAAAGAGCATTATCGCAGTGGTAAAGGGCGACGATTGGCTGAGAAAGAACTAATGGAATTAGTTATTAGATTGCCTAAAAAAGATGTACTTGAACTAGTGGAGTTGGCAAAATATAAAAGACGTAACCTCTAACACAATGACGCTACCAGTCATTGTGTTTTTTTATTACTAATCGAAATAAAGTGAACTATAGGAATATACACCAAAATACGGTATGATAGAAGCGTATAAAAACGTCAGGAGGATGAGTTGATTGAAGGCATTCGTACATGCAAATGGTGAACTGAAGTATACAGACATCCAAGAACCGGTGGCGAATAAAGGTGAAGTCATTGTATCGTTAAAAACAGCAGGTGTAAATCGACGAGATACAATGATTCCAACCCGTCGTGGAGACGTAGAAGAGTCTCTCATATTAGGTTCAGATGGTGCGGGTGTGATCGAATCGCTTGGCGAAGGTGTAACAGGCTGGAATGTGGGGGATGAGGTAATTATTAATCCCGCACTCCGTTGGTATGAAGAAAGCGATGCACCTTCAAAAACATTTGATATTCTTGGTATGCCAGACAATGGAACGTTCGCTGAAAAAATAGCAATCTCAGCAGAACAATTAGAAGAAAAGCCGAAATATCTCTCATGGAATGAAGCGGCGACTGTTGCTCTAGCTGGGCTCACTGGGTACCGCGCACTTGTTACTAAAGGTCAAATTCAGAAAGATCAAACAGTGTTTATACCGGGTGCTGGAAGTGGAGTTGCTACCTTTTTAATTCAATTTGCAAAAAAGAGTGGGGCGCGTGTTATCGTCACGTCTCGAAGTGAACTGAAGAGACAACAAGCTATTGACTTGGGAGCAGATGTTGCACTTGACACGAATAGTGACTGGCCTGCTGAATTAAAAAATGAATGTGTAGATCTTGTAATTGAAAGCGTAGGAAGAGCCACATTCAATCGCTCCCTTGAGGTATTAAAACAAGGAGGGCGTATCGTAGTCTTCGGTGCGACAACAGAAGATACAGTGGAATTAAATTTACGTGAATTCTTTTACGGTCAGTATACATTACTTGGCACGACTATGGGGAGTCGCGAAGAACTACGCGATATGCTTTCATTTATTACAGAGCATGAAATTCATCCGGTAATCGACTCTATCGTGCCTCTTGAAAAGGCAACAGAAGCATTTGCTAAATTAGGGGAAAGTGTTCAGTTTGGCAAAATTGTCTTACAAATCAGCCAATGAAATTATATAAGAAGTAGAAAGGCAGTGGGAGAAGTGACAGAAAAGGTGAAGGTGTTGACAGATTTAGAGATTGCTACAAAAGCTACTATGCAACCTATTGAAAAAATTGCAGAAAAGGCTGGTATTTCGCCAGAAGCATTAGAGTTATATGGGAAGTATAAAGCGAAGATCAATGTAGATTTAGTACCCACACAAACGACTCAAGCGAAAGTCATTTTAGTAACTGCAACTAGTCCAACTCCAGCAGGCGAAGGTAAGTCTACCGTTACAGTTGGGCTTGGGGATGCACTTTCTCGATTGAATAAAAAAACGATCGTCGCGCTACGTGAACCTTCTCTCGGTCCTGTCATGGGGGTGAAAGGTGGAGCAACTGGCGGTGGTTTCTCACAAGTATTGCCTATGGAAGATATCAATTTGCATTTCACAGGTGATTTACATGCAATTACGACAGTTAATAATGCGTTGAGTGCTATGATTGATAACCATTTACATCAAGGCAACTTTTTAAATATTGATCCCCGCCGCATTACATGGAAACGCGTTATGGATATGAATGACCGTTCGCTTCGTCATATTACTATTGGACTAGGCGGACCGGGTCAAGGGATTCCGCGTGAAGATGGATTTGATATTACAGTAGCTTCTGAGATTATGGCTGTATTTTGTTTAGCGACCGATCTGCAAAACTTGAAGGAGCGTCTTGCGGATATCGTGATTGGCTACACCTATACTAAAGAAGCCGTCACAGTGAGAGATCTAAAAGTAGAAGGTGCTTTAACGTTATTGTTAAAAGATGCATTTAAAC
This sequence comes from Sporosarcina sp. PTS2304, assembly GCF_003351785.1. GTDB lineage: Bacteria > Bacillota > Bacilli > Bacillales_A > Planococcaceae > Sporosarcina. Next base: position 1,378,826 of record NZ_CP031230.1, on the reverse strand, counting down.
CGAATTTAGTTCAAACGATAGAAGGCACGCCTGCTCTTATTCATGGTGGTCCATTTGCAAATATTGCGCACGGCTGCAACTCTTTAATTGCTACGAACACCGCGCGAAATCTAGCTGATTATGTTGTGACAGAAGCAGGGTTCGGCTCGGATTTAGGCGCGGAGAAGTTTATGGATATTAAAGCGCGCCAAGGTAAATTCCAACCAGATGCTGTTGTATTAGTGACTACTATTCGTGCACTGAAAATGCATGGTGGAGTGGCTAAACAAGATCTTAAAGAAGAAAATAGTCTTGCAGTTGAACGTGGATTAGTCAATTTAGAAAAGCATGTGGAAACTATCCGGGAATTTGGCGTCCAACCTGTCGTAGCATTAAATCATTTCGTTCTAGACTCTGAAGAAGAACTTGAAAAAGTTCGAGAATGGTGCAAATCGAATCAGGTACGAGTCGCTTTAACTGATGTGTGGGCTGATGGTGGTGCAGGTGGCGAGGCATTGGCTAAAGAAGTATTAAAAGTTATTGATGAACCGAATCAGTTCGCTCCAATTTATGATGTTGAACAATCCGTAGAAGATAAAATTACAGCTATTGTGCAAAAAGTATATGGTGGATTAGGAGTCAACTTCACAGAACAAGCGGTAAAAGACTTACGTGAAATCAAGAAAAACGGATGGGATTTATTACCGATTTGTATGGCGAAAACTCAATATTCATTTTCAGATGATCCAAAAAAATTAGGCCGCCCTCGTGACTTTACGATTATTATACGCAGTATATTACCGAAACTTGGCGCGGGTTTTCTCGTATGTTTAACAGGAGAAATTATGACGATGCCCGGTTTACCGAAGCAACCAGCCGCGCTTACAATGGATGTAGATGAAAATGGGAATGCACAAGGATTAATGTGAAAAAAGAAACCGTCCAATCATTCCTTAAAATGAATCAGGCAGAGAAAAATGAAATATTTTTCTCTGCCTGATTTCTTTCTAGAAAACTATATTTAAAGGAGAAAGGTTTGGAAAAATAAAAGAATTCGATTCCAATGCACTATCGTATGATATACTAATGAAGGATATTTATTAGAAATCAATGGATAGAAAGGGTGCCATAAGGTGGATAAAGGATTTCGTTATAAATTAACTGGCATCCTTATTTCTTTTACATTAATTTTGTCCTTAATCATTATCGTAGCAGATTATCTCAAATTAAAGAAGAGTGTGAAAGAAAGTTTGGAGACACAAATTCAGTTGGCAGAAGATGAGATTATTACGAGTCTATCTACGATTGACAAAGTATATAATGTATTAGATGTAGAACGTGCAGAGAGTATGAAAGAGTTCTCAGAAGAACTAGTAAAACAATATGAAAGAAATCCGAACTTTTCTACTTGGGATTACAAAGCGTTGAAAGAACAGTCGGGTATGGACGTTTTTATTATTAATTCGGATAATGTAGTAATCGAAAGTAGCTATGAAGCTGATATAGGCTTAGATTTCAAGAGTTGTTGTAAGAACTTTGGAAAGCTATTGGATAAAAGAAGAGAATCCGGTCTGTTTACGCATGATGACTTAGATATCCAACAGCTTTCAGGTGAATTTAAAAAATTTAGCTATATGCCTACACCTGATAAGAAGTATATTATTGAACTTTCTTATTTCTTAGAAGACAAGCTAGTGTTTAAAGAATTTAATTTTTTAGATACTATGCACAGATTAGAAAAAGAAAATGATAGCATTCTTTCTATTAATGTATACAATGCACTTGGCATATTATTAGGAGATTGGGATAGCGAGAAAGAACGAGAGATTAACTCCTCGCGGAAAGAAGTATTTACAGAGGCTTTTACCGAGTTTCAGATTAAAGAACTATCAGTTGAAGAAAATGGCCAAATACTGACGTATCGTTATATTCCTTATAAAAATGATAAAGAGGATGGAATCTCTACGAATCGAGTTGTGGAAATTGCTTATTATGATCTACCATTTGCAAATGTTTTAACTTCATATCGTAATCAATTTATTTTCCAGATGATAGCGATTACTTTAGTCACTATCATTCTTTCGATCATATTAGCTAGAATGATTTCTCGGCCGATCCATTTAGCGTTCCATGATGTATTAACCGGGCTGAAAAATCGTGCAGCTTTTGAAGATACTGCAGTAGAATGGCTAAATCGTAAAAAAGGGACATTACAATTTATGATTATAGATTTGGATAATTTTAAATTAGTGAATGACTCTCTAGGTCATGGTGAAGGAGATAAGCTACTTGTTCGCGTAGCTACTATTATTAACAAAGAAAGTGGTGAAGGTCATTTAGCTGCCAGAATCGGTGGTGATGAATTCGTTGTATTATTTTCTAATATAACAACTGAAAAAGTGGTGGAACGTGCCGATAATATGTTGCAAGTGATGCGTGAATCGTTTAGCTATTTACGAGATAATGAAATTAACTTATCCATCAGCATCGGCGTTGCAAAAGCAGAAGAAGAAGATACTATACATTCGTTATATCATAAAGCGGACTTAGCTTTATATCAGTCTAAGAAAAAAGGCAAGGATCAATATTCAATTTATAGTCCTAATGAAAAGTAACATCGTATGAATTAAAAAAGAAATGCATGGGGCAATGAGCCTTCATGCATTTTTTGCTGTTTCTATTTTATCTCATTCGCAGACAACCATTCTGAAATAGTATGTACGACCATTTGAATAGTATCTGCTTCGAAAGGAGATTGTAAATTTGCTTCTTCGACAAGTTCTAAAAAAGGTTTAGAACCGCCAATTTTACAGAGTTTTACATAGTCTTCCCAAGCGTGATCAAAATCATGTAAAGAGCGCTGCCAAAATTGTAGGGCACAAACTTGTGCTAATGCATAATCAATATAATAAAATGGAACTTCATAAATATGACCTTGTCTTTGCCAAAAACCACCCGATTCTAAGTAAGGATGTCCGTCATAATCACGGATAGGCAAATAGATGCTTTCAAGTTCTTTCCAAATCTGCTTACGTTCGGATGGTGTAAGATGGGGTTCGTTATAGATTCGTTGTTGAAATTCATCAACTGCAACCGCATACGGTAAAAATAATACACTTTCTAGTAAGTGGGCATACCGATAACGGTCTGCATATTTTCCGAAAAACCGATCCATAAAGAACCACGTAAAGAACTCCATGCTCATCGAATGTATTTCAGCCGCTTCACTAGTAGGCCAAATATACTCAGGAATTCCGATATTGCGACTGGAATACACTTGAAATGCATGACCCGCTTCATGAGTCAAGACATCAATATCCCCTGATGTACCGTTAAAGTTAGAAAAGATAAAAGGTGAGTCATAATTATCAATAAAAGTACAATAACCACCAGCTTCTTTCCCTTTTTTCGCGACTACGTCCAGTAGATTTTTACGTTTCATATACTCGAAAAAACGACCTGTTTCTCTCGATAACTCTTGGTACATCGTATAACCATTTTCAAGTATCCATTCTGGTGATCCTTTTGGTTGTGCATTTCCTTCGGCAAAATGCAACGGTTCATCATAAAACATCAATTTTCCTACATGGATTCGCTTCGCTTGGTCTTTTCTAATGTCGACAGTGAGTGGAACGACAGAATCAAGTATTTGCTGTCTGAAGAATTCTACCGATTTTGAGTCGTAGCCAATTCTGTCCATACGCACATAACCAAGTTCAGTGAAGTTTTTGTAACCAAGAGTAGTTGCAATTGAATGGCGCACATGTACGAGACGATCAAAAATATCATCGAAACGTTCAGCATGCATAGCAAAAAAATCTGCAGATGCATCCATCGCTTCTTTCCGGACATCACGATCCAGAGATTCTTTAAACGGTCCGAGTTGCGCAAGCGTTAAGGTTTCATCCCTAAATTCAATTTGTGCAGAAGCAATAAGTGTAGAGTATTCCGATATCAGTTTATTTTCCTCTTGCAATAGCGGTAGTACCTCATCGGAGTAAGCATGAATTGCATTTTCAGCTAATGCAAATAACTGTGATCCCCATTTATCTTCTAGCTTTTCGCGGAATGGTGTAGAAATCAGGGCTTTATAATAAGTACTTTGCAACGCCTGAAATTGAGGCCCAATTTCGTCAAAGTAATTACGCTCTGTTTGATAAAAGGTGTCATTCGTATCAATAGATGAGCGTATGTACATAATGTTTTCTTGTGTACTATAATCACTTGTAAGTACATTTATTTCTTGGATCACTTTAGATTGACTTTCAAATGAAGAGGCATGCTGAAATTGTTCAAGTAGGAAATTAAATTGTTTCGTAATCTCTTCCATATTTGGCCGCACGTATTCGTATTCTTCAAATATAAGCATGTTACTCCTCCTTCTTTATCTTCCTTCATTTTCCGGCAAATAATTAGGAAAAGCAAATTTTTTACTAGAAACTACTCTTCAAATTGCCACTTTCTAATGAAATGATGTAGGATAGAGGGAGCAAACTCTTAGTGAGCGGGAAGAAGGAGAAGTTTTATGAAAATAGTAAATGGCAAAGTAGAAGAATTAGTAGATCCAACAGGTATTATAGAAGGACAGCGCTTTGAATTTCTTTTGACAGTACAGTTCGACGAAGATGATGAATTGTTTAATGAGGAGGGTACAGGATTACGTTTGCTCTATTCAGTAAAAGACGGGCAACGTAAACTGTTGACATATCAGTTTTATGAATTGTCTACAGAAAGTGTTTTTGACTTAGAGTGGGATGAGGACGAACAAGCAACCGCAGAGCAATATTGTATAGAGCATTTCCCTGCAATCTAAATACAAAAAAGATGTATTTCTCTCTCAAATAGTGGATAATATACTAGAGCAACTTAGTGTTATATCAGAATGAATAGTGAATACAGAATCGATTATAGGAGTGTTTTTACATGAATCAAGAAGTAGTAGATATTACGATTATCGGTGGAGGACCAACAGGCTTGTTTTCAGCATTTTACGCAGGTATGCGTGAGATGTCTGTGAAGATTATTGACAGTTTACCACAATTAGGGGGTCAATTAATCGAACTGTACCCTGATAAATATATTTATGATGTAGGTGGTTTCCCTAAAATTTTAGCCAAAGATCTTGTAGCGAATCTTGTAGAACAAGCAAATTATGCAAAGCCTGAAATTTGTTTAGGCGAAGCGGCGCTTTCTGTAGAAAAACAAGATGATTATTTCGTCTTAACTACAGATAAGGGGCAACATTTGACGCGCACAATTTTACTGACAGCTGGGATTGGCGCATTTCAACCTCGTAAAATCGGTCTTAAAGAAGAGTCGATTTTTGAAGATAAAACATTGCACTACGGTATAAAAGATCTTTCAATGTTTAAAGACAAGGAAATTTTAGTTTGTGGCGGCGGAGACTCTGCGCTAGACTGGGCGTTAATGCTTGAAGATATTGCGAAGCAAGTAACGTTAGTTCACCGAAGAGAACGTTTTACTGCACATGAAACGAGTGTCAATCAGTTGCGCGAATCTACTGTCAATGTTCTGACTTCACACGCTATAAGCGAACTATGTGGCAACGGCGATAAAATGGATAAAGTAGTGTTAAAAGAAAAAGATGGCAGCTTAAAAGAGCTTGTATTTGATCATGTAGTAGTCAACTATGGAAATATTTCTTCCCTCGGGCCGTTGAAAGAGTGGGGCTTGGATATGGAACGTAACTCTATCAAAGTCAACTCCCGTATGGAAACGAATATTGAAGGAATTTACGCTGCGGGAGATGTTACGACATACGATGGAAAAGTAAAATTAATTGCGGTAGGTATGGGTGAAGCGCCGATTGCGATTAGTCATGCAAAAGCATTTCTCGATCCAAAAGCAAAAGTACAGCCATTGCATAGTACAAGCGTATTTAGCTAACAGAACACCTGTATGGAGAGGCATTTCCATACAGGTTTTTCGTATAAAATATGTACGTGGATCATGCCTGTTGACTCACCATACAGTACAAATGTAGACTTTAAGAAAAATCGATACGTAGCCGTAAAGGAGCTAATCAGATGAAAAAAGTATTAGTTGTAGAAGACGAACAGTCGATAGCTACTCTTTTGCAATATAACTTAGAGCAAGCAGGATATACTGTGTACGTAGCGAGGGATGGAAATACAGCGATATCTATGACGTTGCTAGAGAAGCCGGATTTACTACTGCTTGATATTATGCTTCCGGGAATGGACGGAATGGAAGTATGTAAAACACTACGACAGGAAAAAATTCATACGCCTATTTTGATTTTGACTGCTAGAGGAGATGAGTTTGATAAAGTGCTGGGACTTGAACTTGGTGCAGATGACTACTTGACAAAGCCATTTAGTCCAAGAGAATTACTTGCCCGTGTAAAAGCTATCTTTCGTAGAATAGAGTTGCAAGGTTCTGTTGCAGAAGAACCGACATCTGAACTTCGTACGGGTAGTCTGTTGATTTATCCTGAACGAATCGAAGCTTTCCAAAATGGAAAGTTACTGGATCTCACCCCGAAGGAATTCGAACTCTTACTGTATTTAATGCGTCACTCTGAAAAAGTTCTGCATCGTGAGCAATTACTGAATGCGATATGGAAATATGACTACACAGGGGATTCTCGGGTTGTAGACGTACATATTAGTCACTTACGAGAAAAGATTGAATGCGATGCAAAACGACCTGTCTATATTAAGACGGTCAGGGGATTTGGTTATAAATTTGAAGGGTCGATTGATTGAGAAATCCAAATACATACGATGGCTGAAGACGAATCCACATAGGATTTACTCTTCAGCCTTTTTCTATACAGAATCTTTACACAACCTTTACATTTCATCCATCAGCCCTTAATACTCTTTGATTATAGTTAAGAAGCAGTGGAAAGTGAGCTGTTACTATAACGAAAAAACTAGGGGGACATAGTAGATGAAAAAGCATAATCGGTTTACAGTGTTGGCTTTTGTTATGTTTTGTACGTGGGTGGTCGCAGCTTGTAGCAGTATGAAAGCAGACGAAAGTGAGACGAAAAAACAGGCTGCAGAACAGATTATGGCAGTAGGTTCAAGTGCACTGCAACCACTGGTCGAAGCAGCTGCTCAACAATATACGGTGAAGAATCCAGGCACTGTCATCAACGTACAAGGTGGAGGCAGTGGAACAGGGTTGAGTAAAATAAGTGAAGGTGCAGTAGATATCGGGAATTCGGATATTTTTGCTGAAGAAAAAGAAGGTGTCGATGCGAGTAACTTAGTAGATCATAAAGTTGCTGTTGTTGGAATGGGACCTGTAACTCATTCTGAGACAGGTATAGACAATATAACAACTGAACAATTAATAGATGTCTTTACAGGAAAAATTACAAACTGGAAGGAGCTTGGCGGAGCAGATCAGGAGATCATTGTTATTAATCGTGCCAAAGGATCTGGAACACGTGCTACCTTTGAAGCATTCGCTTTACAAGGGAAAGAGCCTATAGATGCGCAAGAACAAGATTCTTCTGGTACGGTTCGAAAAATTGTTAGTGAAACACCCGGTGCGATTAGTTACTTAGCATTTTCTTATTTTGATCAAACGACTACAGCCCTACAAGTGAATGAAGTAGAACCGACTCGTGAAAATGTTGAGTCAAATGCATGGGAAATTTGGGCATATCAGCATATGTATACGAATGGTGAAGCGAAAGGGCTTGCGAAAGATTTGATTAGATATATGTTGACAGAAGACGTGCAAGAAGTATTGATTCCAGAAATGGGATATTTACCGGTAACAGGCATGCAAGTCGAACGTGATGCAAAAGGTGTGATTACGAAAAAATAATACTTTTGATCCGATCACAAAAAGTTCGAAAGGAGCGCAATTATGGTCAAGATGATTAAAGAGACGGATCATCCATTATACAGAAAAAGCAATAAAACTCGTATTGAACGGCTTGGTAAGTGGATAACTTTCCTCACTGTCGCTTTGACAGCAACCATTACAGTAGCAATTGTATCACTAGTCTCTTCAAAAGGGCTATCCACATTCATTGTAAATGACGGTAGCGTCAAAGAGTTTTTTACAGGTACCACATGGAATCCAGCGGAAGTCAATTCCCTGGGTACTCCCAGTATTGGTGCGTTGCCATTCTTGGTAGGGTCATTGGCAGTTACGGGGCTATCCGCTCTGCTTGCTGCCCCACTCGCAATTGGTGCAGCAATATTTATGAGTGAAATTGCTCCGAGAGCCGGTAAGAAAATTATGCAGCCTGTGATAGAGTTATTAGTGGGTATTCCATCAGTAGTCTATGGTTTGATTGGGTTGAGCGTAGTGGTTCCATTTTTACGTAACTTATTTCCGGTCAGCGGTTTTGGAATTGCTGCAGGAACAATTGTATTATCCGTCATGATTCTTCCGACTATCACAAGTTTGGCGCTAGATGCTATTCAGTCTGTACCGCGTTCATTACGTGAAGCCTCTCTTGCACTCGGTTCTACAAGATGGCAAATGATTTGCAAAGTAGTTTTGAAAACTGCTAAACCTGGTTTAATGATGGCAGTGATTTTCGGAATGGCCCGTGCTTTTGGTGAAGCGCTAGCTGTTCAAATGGTTATTGGAAATGCTTCGGTCATTCCTCATTCACTATTTGAACCCGCATCTACTCTTACAAGTATATTAACGATGGGTATGGGATATACCGTTATTGGGCAAGTAGAGAATAATGCACTATGGTCACTTGCATTTGTGCTATTGCTTATGTCATTATTTTTCACAATTATAGTCCGAATGGTCGGGAAGGGGAAAAACCGCTAATGTCTGCTAAAAAGAAAGATCAACTTGCAACGACTTTATTATATGCAGTGGCAGGAATTATAATTACAGTTTTAGCAGGGCTACTCGGATTCGTTTTTGTAAAAGGAATGCCGCAGCTTAGCTGGCAATTTATCACTTCCCCTCCGCAAATTTTTAAAGAAGGCGGCGGTGTGGGCCCACAATTGTTCAATTCATTTTATTTACTCGTATTGACACTGATGATTTCCATACCGATTGCCATCGGTGCAGGTATTTATTTGGCCGAGTATGCTAAAAATCATTGGATGATACGTTGTTTACGTGTATTAATTGAAGTGTTATCTTCGCTACCTTCGATAGTGGTAGGGCTGTTCGGGTTTCTATTTTTCGTACTTTATATGGGGTGGGGGTTTTCGATTATATCAGGAGCATTGGCGCTTTCAGTATTCAATTTACCATTGCTCGTGCGGGTAGTGGAGCAGTCAATAAGCAACGTACCGAAAGCACAGCGCGAGGCAGGCTGGGCACTTGGCTATTCAAAGTGGGAAACGATTACGACGATCATCTTACCTGCAGCATTGCCAGGAATCGTAACAGGCATTATCTTGGCATCAGGACGAGTGTTTGGAGAAGCCGCAGCATTGATTTATACAGCAGGTATGAGCACACCCGTTATAGACTTCACAAACTGGAATCCGCTGTCGGCGACGTCTCCGCTAAATCCATTCAGACCGGCCGAAACGATGGCTGTACATATATGGAAAGTTAATAGTGAAGGTATTATGCCCAATGCTGCAGCGATTTCAGACGGAGCCGCAGCATTACTCATTATTTCAATTTTGTTCTTTAATTTCACTTCACGTATTATTGGGAATGCAGTCTTCAAAAAGATGAGCGCCAATTAAGAGGAGGATTTCTATGCAATCAGTTGCTTTACAGCCTGTCCGAATGAAATCTACTATAGCACAAACAGCAACCAACCTGAATTTTCAAAGAAATTCTGTCCTGCAAACGAATAATCTATCTGTATATTATGGTGAGCATCGGGCGGTAGAACAAGTCAGTTTAGTATTTCCGAAACAATCCGTCACAGCGCTAATCGGTCCGTCAGGATGCGGAAAATCGACATTTTTACGTTCAATCAATCGAATGAATGAAACGATTGATCAATGTCGTACGTATGGGGAAATTTATTATGAAGGTGTAGAACTTCATTCTCCGCAAGTCAATCTACTTGAAGTTCGCAAACAAATCGGAATGGTATTTCAGCGCCCTGTTCCGTTTGCAAAATCCATTTTTAAAAATGTAGCAGCCGGTCCCATACGTCATGGAGTGAAAAAACAGTCTGATTTACAGGAAATAGTAGAAGATAGTTTAAAAAAAGCTGCACTTTGGGATGAGGTGAAAGATCAATTACATACTTCGGCACTACAATTGTCAGGTGGACAGCAACAGCGGCTCTGCATAGCAAGAGCTCTTGCTATGCAACCGAGCGTATTATTGCTCGATGAACCTGCATCTGCACTTGATCCGATCTCTACCGCCAAAATAGAAGAATTAATTTCGCAGTTAAAAAAAGACTACACGATTGTGATTGTTACTCATAATATGCAACAAGCCGCACGAATTTCAGATGAAGCAGCTTATTTTTATATGGGGCGTGTGATTGAACATGGGCAGACTGAACAAATTTTTAATCACCCACGTAATGAACAAACTGCTCTTTACATCGATGGGCGAATCGGATAGGGGGAGAATAGCAATGGTGCAAATGGCAATAAGAAAACAGTCGGCAATTCAAACGGAAAATCTTCAATTCTATTATGATTCCCATCATGCGTTGAAAGATATCAATCTGACACTTGAAGAAAAACAAATCACGGCGCTTATTGGACCTTCCGGATGCGGCAAGTCAACTTTTTTACGAACGATGAATCGTATGAACGATTTGATTCCAGGCACGCGGACAGAAGGAGCTATTTGGATAGGAGAGAATAATATAATCAAGTCCTCTGTTGATCCGGTGGAGTTGAGAAAGAAAGTAGGCATGGTTTTCCAACATGGATCCGTATTTCCATTATCAATTTACGAAAATGTCGCCTACGGTCCACGGATTCAAGGAGAGAATAATAAACGAGTATTGGACGAGATTGTAGAGAACAATTTACGTGCTTCCGCGCTATGGGATGAAGTGAAAGATCAATTGAATAAGTCTGCTACAGGTCTTTCAGGCGGACAGCAACAACGGTTAACAATCGCAAGGACATTGGCGACACAACCTCAAATACTATTGATGGATGAACCGACCTCTGCGCTCGATCCAATTTCTACTGGCAAAGTGGAAGAATTAATCCAAACCCTGAAAAACAACTACACAATTGTGATTGTCACGCATAATATGCAACAGGCCGAACGAATTTCAGATTTTACAACATTTTTCTTGAACGGAGAGGTAAAAGAGTACGGTTCTACAGAAACTATTTTTAATTCACCGTCATTTTCAGAAACAAAAGATTATATAAATGGAAAATTTGGATGACGGTTTACTAAGTATAATTCTCAAACAAGTAAATCGTCAATGTACTAGAGCATGTAAATAATAAGCGTCTTCAGTTAAAGTTTAAATTTCGTAGTAAATCCAATTTATAAGCCTGTTGATTTTCCGAAGAAATTGGCATTTGGAAACGAGGTGCTTTTGACCTTTGGGGAGCGTTCTATGCTCCCTTGCATTTATCCCTCGGCAGAGCCTACACTAATTTTTTTGGTTCTCCTCGCCCGATATGTTATTCTGGCCGTATTGAGATGCGTTTTTCTAGAAAAATGGGACTTTGAAATCATGGCCAATTACACCACCATTCGTGTACAGAAATTCAAGATTTCAGACGTACAGGGAATCCCAAAACACAACTAACGGCAGGGCAAAAGCAAATCCAATTCAGACATCGACTATGAGCGCTCACATCTGAATACGCAAAAATTACGCTATGAGCAGACCATCAAGTAGGAATTCAGCGATTGGCTGAAGTAGAACATAGAGCGTTTTCGCCAGACCGATTTGGTGCAGGTGAATCAGAAACTGGAAGCGAAGATCGACCTGATTTATAACGAGTGGCAACAGAAGGACCGGGAAAACTAGGAGTTGAAAGCCAAAGTTCGCAAATTGCGTTTATGCAAAATTACAGATAAAAGGATGTCTCTTGAAAGAAGTGTTGTTACTTCAGAGACATCCTTTTATATTTGTTAAATTATAACGTTACTCTCACGCAATTCTTCTATTTTAGCCAGACGTTCATCATATTCAGCAACTGTTAGTTCGTGCTCTACGAAATAACGATTACGCGGGTGCGTACGGCAGTCGTCTGAACAGCTACGCATATAGATGTGCTCGTTTTCTTCGGAGCAAAGAATTTTAGCGTTACATTCAGGATTTGCACAGTTTACGTAACGCTCACATGGCGTGCCGTCAAAATGATCACGACCGACAACTACATGCTCCACTTGGTTAATTGGGACTGCAATGCGCTCATCGAATACGTAACACTGTCCATCCCAAAGCTGGCCTTTTGCTTTGGGGTCTTTTCCATATGATACGATTCCACCGTGTAAGTGCGCAACGTCTTCAAATCCTTCACGCTTTAACCAACCAGTGAATTTTTCACAGCGGATTCCACCCGTGCAGTAAGCCAAAATTTTCTTACCTTCAAGTTGTGCTTTGTTTTCCAAAACCCAGTCCGGAAGATCGCGGAAGTTTTCAATATCCGGACGAATCGCACCGCGGAAGTGACCTAAATCATATTCATAATCATTCCGCGCATCTAATACTACTGTATTTTCTTCTTGCATTTGCTGTAAAAATTGTTCTGGTTCAAGATATTCGCCTGTTAGTTCTAAAGGGTTTACATCTTCTGGCAAGCTTAAGTTTACAATTTCTGGACGATGGCGTACGTGCATTTTTTTAAATGCATGACCGTCTGTTTCATCAATTTTAAACCAAATATCCGCAAAGCGTGGATCAGCTTTCATATGATCCATATAAGCGTTCGTTTGTTCAACCGTTCCAGAACATGTTCCATTAATGCCTTCTTCTCCTACTAAGATACGGCCTTTCAACCCTTGTTCTTTACAAAATGCCAAATGGGATGCCGCGAACTCTTCGGGATCCTCAATCGTGACATATTTGTAAAATAATAATACTCGATAGTCTTTCTTTTCCATTGTAATTACCGCCTTCTGTTTTCTCTTTGCAATAGACAACAGCCGAGATCGGTGTGTATAAAAGGGAAGTATTGTCCCTTCATCCGGATTTGCAAGATTCGGATCTTACGCATTATAACATAAAATGTATTATTATAAAAGTGTTTTAAAGGAATTGTGACCTGCAATAATAAGAGGAAATGTATGAGTGCACTAAGGAAATGATTGTTTCATTTTCATTTTGTAGTATACTATTAGCCAGACATATATTCATAGCGGTGGCAATAAATAGAAGCTGCATTTTTAGAAAGTAGTAGTTCTCTTGATAAAGGAGTCTTAACATGAAGAAAGACAACAAAAGAAAACGTCGGATGCGGTTAATTAATATCGGTTTTTTAAGTGTGATTACTATATTAACAATTACTGTTCTTTTTTTAATCATTCACTCATTTACTAGTTCAACGAGTGCTTCACCAAATAGAGGCAAACATCAGTCAGCTGATCGATCAAAAACGGAAGTGAACATTCATTCAAAAGATTCGAGTATTCGGGGTATTAACATTGTGACTGAAACAATGGACGATCAGCGAATGCCATTTTCTATACAATATCCTAAAAGTGAATTTGAAAATTTTAACCAAGAAGTAGCAGTCTATATAAAAAGTTTGAAAAAAGATTATCAAGTATTGAACGAGAATTCCAGCCGTGACACACATGGGCGGCTGAACGTAACTTTTGAGACGATACGACATTCCACAGGCTATCTTTCATTCGTATTACATGCAACAAAGACTGTAAGCAATGAAGACAGTATTATGGAAGTACGAACATTTCATCTTAATCCTGAAACAGGAATAATGCCCACAATGGCAGATGTAGTCAATCACAATGCAGAAAATTTGAAACGTATCGCAAAAATAGTTAGAGACCAAATTTATGAGAATACCGCACTGCAAAACTCGTTAATCATCGATAGTGTATGGCAACCTACTGAACCTATATGGGCCAACTACCGTAATTTTGCATTAACTGATGATGAACTAATTCTATACTATGCAACGGGCGTAATGACGAAGCGTCAAGCAGGGCCTGTACAAATAGAAATTCCATGGAAAGACATTAATCCATATGTAGCAAAGGAATTTCAAGTGGACCATGTAGTAGAACGACAAGAGAAAAAAATTGCCTTAACGTTTGACGATGGACCAGATCCTCACTATACAGAAAAAATTCTTAAAACATTAGAAAAGTATGATGTAAAAGCTACATTTTTTATGCTTGGAAACAGGGTGCAGGAATACCCAGAAATAGCAAGAATGGTAGCAGACGCAGGGCATGAAATAGGAAATCATTCATGGAACCATCCGCCACTACCCAATTTGACAGATGAAGACCTTCATCATGAAGTGCAAGGAACGGAAGAAGCTATTTTACAAGCCACAGGTCAACATGCAACAGTATTCAGACCGCCATACGGAGCGGTAGATCAGCGTGTGCGCGAGAGCTCAAAATTGCCTGTCGTATTGTGGAATGTGGACACATTGGATTGGGAACATTTAGATCCAGAAAAATTGCTAGAAAGTATTAAAACGGATTTAAAAGAAAATAGCATTGTGTTAATGCATGATATTCATGAATCTACTGCAGAAGGTCTTGAAGCGGTTCTAGAATTTTTAAAGTCTCAAAATTATACTTTTGTACCTGTTTCAGAAATGGAAAATTATTGATTGTAAAGTTGTTCCGTTGTTTTGCTAAACAATGGAACAACTTTTGCTTTCTATTAGTCCTATATTGTGAGCTCTGTTCATAGAGTAAATAATGGTATAACAAATTACGTGTTATTTGTGTATGATGTAATAAGTGTGGAGTAGCATGTTATACTGTATGGAATGAAATCATTGGAGGAAAGAAAGTATGGAGTGGAGAAATTTATATCGTGGGTTTTTGATGGGGATCAGTGATTTGGTGCCTGGTGTTAGTGGGGGAACGATTGCTTTTATATTAGGCATTTATGATCGATTACTTATATCCATTAGCGGATTTTTCAGCAAAGAATGGAAAAAACATATTGGCTTCTTATTACCACTTGGTATTGGAATGGGCGCTACTATTATTATATTCAGTAAAGTAATTGCCTATCTCCTCAAGCACTATCATGAGCCTACGCAATATTTGTTTTTAGGATTAATTATTGGTGTCATTCCTTTTGTTGCAAAACAGGCTGGTTTAAGGAGAAATTTTAAAATTCAACATATAGTATTCATGCTTTTCGTAGCGGCGGCACTCGCGTCAACTATTTGGATGAAACCGATTGAACCTCTTGTCATTACGCATGTAACGGTAAAGACTGCAATCATTCTCTTCTTCTCTGGATGGGCAGGCAGTATGGCTATGCTTTTACCAGGAGTGAGTGGTTCATTTGTCTTGTTACTGCTTGGCGTATATACATCAGTGATTACGGCGATATCAGATTTTAATATACCGATTATTTTAGTGACAGGTGCTGGAATAGCTGTTGGTTTTATCATCAGCAGTAAACTTATTCGGTTATTGTTGGAAAAGTTTCGAACAGCCATGTTTGCGGTAATTATGGGATTAATTATAGGTTCCGTGTTTGTGATTTTTCCTGGTATTCCGGAAAGTGGCACACCTTATGTTATGAGTATTATAGCGATCATTACAGGGTTAATCATTGCTAATATTTTAAATGGGATAGGTGAGAACTAACTATAGAAAGAGAGGTTATCCAGTAAGTCAGTATTGTCTGATGTTCTGTGATAACTTTTTTTATGCAAATATATCACTTGGTGATTATTCCTTACAGGCTGAATAACTAAGCTAGGCAGAGAAAAACGTATAGTTCTTCTCTGCCTAGTTCATGTAAGAGACTCATTGGATAGTTCATTCAACTGTCGTATTTTAATCTTCAATAATGATAGTAGTGTTCTCGATGTCAACTTCCGCCATTGGGATATCAAGTGCTTTTGAGACACCTTCGCCATATGCAGGATCTGCTAAATAACAATGGCGAATATGTTTAATTTTGATTTCTTTCGGTGCGTCTCCCATATTACGAGCAGTGTTATCGAATAACCGTTGTTGCTCTTCAGGAGTTAATAGGTTAAACAGTTTTCCCGGTTGAGTGAAGTAATCATCGTCATCTTCACGGAAATTCCAATTGTCTGCATCGCCATGTATTTTTAACGGTGGCTCTTTGAAATCCGGTTGCTCTTGCCATTCTCCATAGCTATTTGGTTCATAGTGAGTAGTCGCTCCCATATTACCGTCTACACGCATTTGCCCATCACGGTGGAAGCTGTGGAAAGGACATTTTGGTGCGTTGACAGGGATTTGGTGATGGTTAACCCCTAGGCGATAACGTTGTGCGTCGCCATAGGAAAACAATCGGCCTTGTAACATTTTGTCGGGTGAAAAGCCGATGCCTGGTACAATTGCTGCTGGTGTGAATGCTGCCTGTTCCACTTCAGCAAAGTAGTTTTCAGGATTACGGTTTAATTCGAATTCACCTACTTCGATGAGTGGGAACTCCTTTTTATACCAAACTTTCGTTAAGTCAAATGGATTAAATGGCATATTCATCGCTTGTTCTTCTGTCATCACTTGAATGTACATTTTCCATTTAGGGAAATTACCTTGATCGATATTTTCCAATAAATCACGCTGTGAACTTTCACGGTCTCCAGCAATTATTGTAGCTGCCTCTTCATCTGTTAAATTCTTAATACCTTGTTGAGAGCGGAAGTGGAATTTAACCCAGTGACGCTCATTGTTTGCGTTAATCATACTAAATGTGTGACTACCAAAGCCATGCATTTCACGGAATGATCTAGGAATTCCGCGATCACTCATCAAAATAGTTATTTGATGAAGTGCTTCAGGCAGTGACGTCCAAAAATCCCAATTGTTTGTCGCACTTCGTAAATTCGTGCGGGGATCACGTTTTACTGCGTGATTTAAGTCCGGGAATTGAAGCGGATCACGGAAGAAGAAAACGGGCGTATTATTACCAACTAAATCCCAGTTACCTTCTTCAGTATAAAACTTTAATGCAAACCCTCGAATGTCTCTTTCTGCATCTGCCGCACCACGTTCACCTGCAACAGTAGAGAAACGAGCAAACATTTCTGTTTTTTTACCAATCTCTGAAAATAATTTTGCTTTCGTATATTGCGTAATGTCATGTGTAACAGTGAATGTACCATACGCTCCGGAACCTTTCGCATGCATCCGTCGTTCTGGAATAACTTCCCGGTCGAAATGTGCCAATTTTTCTAAAAGCCATACGTCTTGAAGTAAAAGTGGCCCGCGTGGACCTGCAGACATTGAGTTTTGATTATCGACAACAGGAGCACCCGCGGCAGTTGTTAATTTTCGTTTTTGAGAATTGTTTTCATTATTTATCATAGTATTTCCTCCTTTTTTTACCTTACTACCCTTTACATTCAGTATAGCAGAGCGATCTTAAAATAAAAAGCTTTATTTATAATAATTATCAAGTAGTAATAATTACAACAAGATAAGAATTATTGAAGTTGTATTGTAATCATAAATTGTAGTCTATGAATTGTCTACAAAAACGTTTTACTTTACGTAAAAAATGCAAGATGATGTATAATGACAAATGACACTGTTTTATATAGAAAGGACTTAGTTAAATGAATTTGATTACTAAAATAGTTTTTCAAGTAGTGGTAGTAACTAGTATGCTTTTGATCTTAGGCGGTTGTACTAAAAAAGAAGAAGTACCTGAGCCGGAAAAGAAACCAGAAGTCATTGTACCAGAAGAAGAACTCGTCATCATACCGGAGTTATCTGATGAAGTGATGTTTGAACAGATACATAATAAATTACAAAATGAAGGATTTACAGTGAGTGAGCCATTACAGGCGAATTTGGACATGTTTCAAGCTGACACAGGTATGACACTCGTAGTGAACGGTGAATCGTTACTTCCTCTTCACATTTATAAACTCTCTCCTACTGATAGTCGCTTGCCGGTAGTAGATCAGACAGGAAATATTGAAGTGAGAGTAGGCAGTAAACTTGAACCGCTGGCTGTTAAACGAATGGATCACTTCATTATATTTCTTCATAAAGGGCACCCCGATTATGCAGAAATTATGCAGACAATAAAATAGTACATTATTCGACTCATTATTTTCCCTTTTAGTGGAATATAATGAGTCTTTTTCATGCTGTTACAAAGTCGCCATAACTTATGTACAGTTTTGCCATAAGTTTGCAAGTTTGTAACAGGAAGTACGCACTTTGTTCACTCACTCTTTTTCTAACTGCGCTATCCTAGGTACTAGAGATATAAGTTCGAAAGGAGCTCGTAAGAAATGGAAGAAGTATTATTAGCGCGAATTCAGTTTGCCTCCACCACATTGTTTCACTTTATATTTGTGCCTCTTTCAATTGGCTTAGCATTGATCATCGCTATTATGCAAACGATGTATTTAGTAAAAAAAGATGAAATATATTTAAAGATGACAAAGTTCTGGAGTGTGTTTTTTCTTATCAACTTCGCAATCGGAGTTGTCACTGGAATTATACAAGAATTCCAGTTTGGGATGAATTGGTCAGCTTATTCTAGATTTGTAGGAGATATTTTTGGTGCTCCGTTAGCTGTTGAGGCATTACTAGCTTTTTTCTTAGAATCTACATTTATAGGAATTTGGATTTTCGGATGGGGTAAGATTCCGAAATGGTTACATCTCGCGTCGATTTGGCTAGTATCATTCGGAACAATCATGTCGGCTTTCTGGATACTGGCAGCGAATTCATTTATGCAAAATCCAGAAGGGTATGTACTACAGAATGGTCGGGCAGAAATGAATGACATACTAGCTGTTTTGACGAATGAAAAGTTATGGGTAGCATTTCCACATACGATCTTCGGTAGTTTTGCAACGGGTGCATTTTTCGTAATCGGTGTTAGTGCTTGGTATTTGATTAAGAAGCGTAAAATGGATTTCTTTAAAAAGTCGCTCGTAATCTCTTTAGTTGTTGGGATGTTGTCTGGCCTAGGTATTGCATTTACTGGTCACTCCCAAGCTCAATACTTAATGCATGCACAGCCGATGAAAATGGCTGCAGCTGAAGGGTTATGGGAAGATAGTGGAGACCCCGCGGCATGGACGTTAATTGCGAACATAGATGTCGAGAACCGTGAAACAACTGGCAGAATTGATATTCCGTTCATGTTGAGTTATTTAACTTATAGTGAATTTAAAGGAAAAGTTGAAGGAATGGACGTTCTCGAGCAAAAAATGATTGATAAATATGGAGAAAGCAGTTATATCCCACCAGTCAAAACAACTTTCTGGAGTTTCCGCATTATGGTTGTGACAGGTGGAACATTATTAGGACTAGGAGCGCTAGGACTGTTCTTAATGTGGCGCAAGAAAATTGAGCATTCCGTTTGGTTTTTACGTTTGCTTGTTATAGGGATTTTCCTGCCATTCATAGGAAACTCTTTTGGTTGGATCATGTCAGAAATGGGTCGACAACCTTGGGTAGTGAATGGATTGATGAAAACTGCTGATGGAATTTCACCCAATGTATCAGCTGGTCAAATTTTATTCTCACTCATATCATTTTCCACAATTTATACGATACTAGGTATCATCATGGTTGTATTGTTTGTGAAATTCATTCAGCGTGGGCCGGAGGAGCAACCGGTAGCCGATGTGTCTGTAACTGATCCGTTTGAAACAGGAGGTGAAGGACATGCCGTTAAGTGACATTTGGTTTTTATTAATCGCTGTCCTATTTATAGGCTTTATCTTTTTAGAAGGCTTTGACTTTGGCGTAGGGATGAGTACGAAATTTTTAGCAAGAAATGATTTGGAAAAACGTATTGTTATAAATACAATCGGTCCTGTCTGGGATGCTAATGAAGTGTGGCTGATCACAGCAGGGGGAGCGATGTTTGCTGCATTTCCTCACTGGTATGCCACAGTATTTAGTGGATACTATTTGCCGTTTGTTGTGTTATTGCTGGCCTTCATCATACGGGGGGTGGCATTTGAATTTCGCAATAAGGTAGACTCACTCGCGTGGGTGAAGACGTGGGATTGGGCAATTTTCTTTGGAAGTTTATTGCCGCCATTCATCTTTGGTGTGTTTTTTACAAGTTTAATTCAAGGATTGCCAATTGATGCAGAGATGAATATGTATGCCAGTCTAGGAGACTTCGTCAATGTCTATACAGTAATCGGCGGTATAACATTTGTCTTGTTATCGTATTTACATGGTCTACTGTTTATTAGTTTGAAAACGGTAGGAGACTTGCGTCAACGGGCAAATTCAGCAGCGCGTAAAGTGTATGCATTGACGGGTGTTTTCATCGCTTTGTTTATGACGTTCACATATTTGGATACCGATGCATTTACCGATAAAGGTGAATGGCTAGTACCTATGTACGGTGTAGCAATTGTATTATATACACTGTTGTTTTTCTTCTTAAAAAAGAAGCGTGAAGGATTCAGTTTTACGATGACAGGTTTAATTTTCATCATCATAATGGCTAGCTTTTTTATCGCTTTATTTCCTAATGTGACGATAAGTACACTAGATCCGGCATTTAATATGTCCATTGCAGAAGCTGCTTCGGGAGATTACTCGCTGAAAATTATGACGATCGTAGCGTTTACTATGGTGCCAATCGTTTTAGCGTATACTATTTGGAGTTATTATGTGTTCCGTAAACGATTGACCGGTGATAAGGAGCATCTAGAATACTAATGGATAAATACTTGCTTCACTACAGAGGAAGTAAACAAGTGATGGCGTTGATTGGACTGCTAACAGCGGTTCAATCAATCGCCATTGTTTTTCAGGCTATATACTTAGCAAAAGCTATTACGCAATTGTTCCAAGGTGCAGATGGGAGTGAAGCGCTTCGGTCTTTTGTGATTTTTGTGTTTGTAAATAGTGTACGTCATTTCATTCAATGGGCAAAGGATCGAATTTCTTATCGTTTTGCCGATCAAACTGCTAGAGAATATGAACAACTTTTGTTACGAAAGATTTTTGCTGTCGGTCCGCAGTTAATAGGAAAGTATGGTTCAGGCCATTTAGTAACGTTAGGATTAGAAGGAATACCAAAATTCCGAAAATATTTGGAATTGATTGTCCCTCGAACGCTAGCCATGGCGATTATGCCATTTGTCATTGTGGCGTATGTTTTTACGCTGGATAAAATGTCTGCTATTACGTTAGTTATCGTTTTACCGATATTAATTATTTTTTTAATTTTAATTGGGATGGTGTCAAAGAAACAAATTGATGCACAAATGGATACGTACCGCTTATTATCGCGGCATTTCGTGGATTCATTAAGAGGAATTGTCACTTTAAAGTATTTAGGGCGCAGTCGATCCCACGAACAGTCTATTGCAAAAGTAAGTGATAACTACCGAATAGCAACGAACAGATCATTACGTTACGCCTTTTTATCTTCATTTTCATTGGACTTCTTTGCGAGTCTTTCTGTAGCTGTTGTGGCTGTAGAATTAGGACTTCGACTTATTAATGGACAAATACTTTTGGAACCGTCGTTAGTAATATTAATATTGGCGCCTGAATATTTTGCGCCTGTTAGAGAGCTAGGTAATGACTTTCACGCTACAGCTGACGGTAAAGATGCTAGTGCACAAATTCATTCGATATTAGATGAATCTGAAGTCGCTGCACCTGTACAGTTGAAACCAATAATGCGTTGGAGCGAGAATTCTACAATGGAGTTACAGAATCTGCGTGTCGAGCTTGGAGATCAAATTATTTTCGAAGACCTGTATTTACGATTAAAAGGCTATGAAAAGATTGGGATTATTGGACATTCGGGTGCAGGAAAAACTACGCTAATAGATGTGCTTTCAGGATTTACAATTCCTGCTTTTGGAGAATGTGTAGTAGACGGACAAGTATTGCCTCACCTAGCTGTAGCAGACTGGCAAGATCAGATTGCTTATATTCCTCAACACCCAACCATATTTCCGGACACTATCTTTGCTAATATTCGATTTTATGAGCCTGATGCATCAAATGAAGAAGTTAAGGAAGCAGCCGAACGTGTAGGGTTAGACCGTCTGATTAAAACATTCCCAAATGGCTATGCTGAAAGAATCGGTGCTGGAGGTCGTACGTTGAGTGGTGGAGAAGAACAACGTGTTGCCCTCGCGCGTTCTTTATTGCAACGCCGTCAGATTTTACTGTTTGATGAACCGACTGCCCATTTGGATATTGAAACAGAACATGAGTTAAAACAATTAATCTTACCTTTGTTGGAAGACAAACTTGTCATCTTTGCGACACATCGGATTCATTGGATGCGGGAGATGGATAAAATAATTGTTATGGATGAAGGAGAAATTGTAGAAATAGGATCTCATGAACAACTACTACAGCGTAACGGTGCGTATTGTCAATTGCTTGAGGCACGCGGAAAGGGAGATACAGTATGAATTTGTATGAAAAGCATATTATTCCGTATGCTAAGACGTATAAAAAAACATTATTATCTACCATTCTACTAGGTACATTAACCATTCTCTCCGCAGCGATGCTGACGTTCACTTCGGGTTATTTAATTTCAAGGACATCGGAAAGACCGGAAAATATTTTACTAGTCTATATTCCGATTGTCGCTGTTCGTACGTTTGGAATTTCAAGGGCCGCACTGCGTTATGTCGAACGTTTGCTTGGCCATCATGCAGTCTTGAAAATGATTGCAGATATGCGAGTCCATTTATACCGTGTACTTGAACCACAGGCATTATTTATCCGTTCACGTTTTCAAACGGGAGATTTGCTTGGAACATTAGCAGACGATATTGAACATTTACAAGACGTGTATATACGGACGTTATTTCCAACAGTGATTGGACTGTTTTTATTTAGCTTTTCGGTTATTGTATTAGCCGTCTATGATTGGAAGTTTGCGCTTATGATGGCACTTTGTTTAAGTATTGTGTCATTCGTTTACCCAATGCTATCACTGTATTTGATGAAGAAAAATCAGCAACACTCAAAAAAGATGCACAGCCAATTGTATAATACGATGACAGAAGGAATTTTCGGCTTGCGCGACTGGATAATCAGCGGCCGCAAAGAACAATTTTTATCAGCATTTAAAGAAGAAAGCCAGGCCAGCCATGAATTAGATAAGAAACTAGCTTTTTGGCAACAGTCCAGAACTGTTCAATTGCAAATCTTTTCTGGACTGTTAGTAGTCGTTGTTGGTATATGGGCGGGACAGCAAGCAGCCAATGGTTTATTAATGCCAACATATATAGCTGCATTTACGTTAGTGACATTACCTATTGTAGAAGGATTAATCCCTATATCTCATGCGATCGAACGCCTTCCAGCTTATGAAGCTTCTTTAAAACGGATAGATCTCGTTCATGAATATAGAGTGGATAAAATTTCACCTCTTGAAATACAAGAGAGTGTGTCTGACGCGACGATTACACTACATGATGTCAGTTATCGATATGACGAACAGTCTCATGATGCCGTACAACGTATCACATTGTCGATTGAGCAAGGTCAAAAGATAGCGATTCTAGGAAAAAGCGGTGCCGGGAAATCGACACTTATACAACTACTGTTAGGTGTGCTACAGCCTACACACGGTTCAGTGCTAATCAATAAAGAACCTGCTCCCCATTATGGGGATACGATATACGATGTGGTGAGTGTATTAAACCAAAAACCTTATCTTTTTGCTACTACAGTTGAAAATAATATTAAACTCGGACGATTAGATGCTACACCAGAGGATATTCAGCGGGTAATCAATCAAGTGGGATTAACGACGTATTTACAATCTTTGCCTGCAGGCAGTAAAACACAGATGGAAGAAACAGGTCAGCGTTTTTCAGGAGGAGAAAGACAGCGTATTGCGCTAGCAAGAATTTTATTGAAACAAAATCCTGTAGTGATCTTAGATGAACCTACTGTAGGATTAGATCCGTTAACAGAACATTCATTAGTCGAAACTATACATGATGCGCTGCAAGAACAAACTATAATCTGGGTGACACATCATTTGATGGGGATGGAGAAAATGGATTGCATTGTATTCATGGAGGATGGAAAAGTGGTTATGCAAGGTACCCATAAAGAACTCCTGGCAACGAATGATAGATACCGTCAACTATATGAAATTGATCGAGGAATATAAATATGTGAAAGACATCCGAGTAAAAAAAAGGATGTCTTTTTGCAGTAGAAAAAATCAAGCTTGTTGATCAAGCGTATGATATAAATCACTCATTGATGTATTTACAAGCGAGTTTGACTATGTCGATTGGAAGGAGTGAGGCTGACTTAGTATGTCTTGCGGCTTGCGCTTCCAGAAAGCGTCCGGTTCTGCAGGGAGAATCCTAACGAATACACTAACTATACAACTATCCGTCAAAAGCATCTTATTTCCAAAAGTCAATTCCTTTCTTTGGATAATTAATAGGCGTGGGAAATTATATTATTACGAGTCATAGACCTGACATGTAAAATATAATCGTATTGTCTTTTCTTTCAACTAACTCTATAATGATAATAGGGAATATAGCCTAATTTTATTGGAATTATTTTGTGGGGAGAAAGATTATTAATACAAGGGGTGCATTATGCGAACGATAGGTTCAAAATTGATTTTATCAATTGTTTTGTTAGTAATAGGCGGAACAGTACTACTAGGTTTTTTTGCTTATGAGAATAGCTCGAAAGCACTTTTAGCTCAAGCGGAAATTACATTAAATGAAAAAGCGATGGATACTGCCCATTATATTGAAGAGCGCTTTGAACGTAACTTTGTTGAATTGGAAGCGTTCGCAGAAAGTCAGGAAGTACGCAGTATGGATATAGAATTGCAAAAAGCGTATTTAGCTAAAAAGCTTGAAGAAAGAGATAGTTACTTAACGTTCGCGATTGTTACTGCTGATGGGGTTTCTCATTACATAGATGGAACAGAAGCGGATTTAAGTGACCGCCAATATATTATTGATGCTTTTGCGGGTGAGACAACTTTATCAAGTACAATCATCAGTCGTGTGACGGGCGAACCTGTCATTATGACTGCAACTCCTATAAACACGGAAAGTGGGACACCTGCTCTTCTTTTAGCTCGTATGAATGGCTATGATTTGAGCGATGTTATAGAAGGCGTTGGTTTCGGAGAGAGTGGTTATGCATTTATTTTAGATGAAACAGGAAAGGTAATTGGTCATCCCGAACGTTCATTAGTAAAAGAAGAAGTAGGATTTTTTGATCAAACAGAAGAAGGTAAAGAGCAATCAGCTGAAATTGATGACTTGCGGGAAATTTTAACTTCCGAAGAAGGAGTGATCCACTATCAATACGCAGGCAAAGATCGTTACCTTGGCTATCACACATTAGAAAATGGTTGGAAAATTGCAGTCGTATCTTTTACGGATGAGATGCTAAGTGGAATGTACGGATTAAAAAAAGCCTTTCTAATTATAGGAAGTATTATTGTATTACTAGGTGTATTAATTGCATACTTCATGGCACGCTCCATTAGTAAACCTATTCAAGTAGTAAAAGCGATTGGGGAACAGCTTGCTGAAGGAAGTTTTAATTATAAAATCCCTGAGAGATATTTAAACAGAACAGACGAAATCGGATCATTATCACATACACTGCTACGAATGACTGATAATATGCGCGATATGATACACAATGTTCGAAACGGCTCTACAAATTTAGCAGAGTCTTCGCAAGTATTGGATCAGAAATCGGAAGAATTGACGAAGATGTCTCATGAAATTTCATCAGCTATTGAACAAGTAGATCATGGTTCTGAAATGCAAGTGCAAATGTCGGAGGACAGTGCCCGAGCGATGGAAGAAATGTCTACAGGTATTCAAAACGTTGCAGAAATAGCAGCGAATATTGCTGGCAACTCAGATCATATTACAGAGCAAGTGAGCGAAGGGCATATAGCGGTGCGAGTCTCTGTAGATCAAATGAATAGTATTCAAATGACTACAACCGAGTCGACGACAGTGATTCGCCAGTTAGCGGAAGAGGCATTGGAAATTGGTCAAATTTCAAAAATGATTACGGATATATCAGAGCAAACTAATTTGCTGGCATTAAACGCATCTATTGAAGCAGCACGTGCTGGAGATGCTGGTAAAGGGTTTGCAGTAGTTGCAAGTGAAGTACGTAAACTTTCCGAACAAACAGCAGAATCAGCATCACAAATTAATCGGTTAATAGATAGCGTACAAGTGCATACAAATGACGCGGTGAAAGCGGCTGAACAAGGGGAGCAAAATGTTGGCAAAGGGTTAGAGGTAATTAATCAATTAGGTGACCGGTTTGGTGAAATTGTTCGTTCTATTGAACAAATTAGTCAAGACATTGGTGAAATGAGTGCTGTTTCTGAAGAAATGTCTGCTAGCTCAGAAGAAGTAAGTGCAGCGATGGAGGAGATGGCAGCTACAGCAAGAGATGCTTCTGATTATATCGGGGAAGTGAAAAATGCTGCAGATCATCAATTGCAGACAGTTGAAGAGATGGAACAATATACAGATCGGCTGTTAATGTTAGCTGAAGAATTACGATCGTCCATTAATAGATTTTCAATTTGAGAAAACGACAAACCGCGTCTGTGGTTTGTCGTTTTTAATGAATAGAAATTCATTTTAACGTGACAAAAATCAGCGGATAGATTAGTGTGAAGATTGAAACCTTTTGTTAAGCCTATACATATTAATGGAAGAGATAGGAGATGCATATGTCAAAAAAGATTTGGCTAAAGTTTGTATTAGCAACAATTGTTCTGACTTTTATTTTTTTGAACACGATGGATTATCAATCGACAAAAAAATCTTTGAAAACTAAAATTGAAGAAGAAACGATCAATATGTTGAATAGCTTTATAGCGGAAGTAGATCGCTTTTCTTCTAGAAGAATGGGCAATGTGAAATTACTGGCGGATTATATACCGTATATAGTAGATGACGAAAATGAAGTAATTGACTTTTTACGAAAACAACATGAAGTAATGGATTATTTTTCGGCTCTTGGATTTATAACGCCTGAAGGAAAAATAGTAGCAGATGACGGTTCGATTTTAGTAGTAAAAGAAAAAGAGTCTTTACATCGTGCTTTGAATGGAGAAATTGTAATAAGTGACGTTTTCTCTTTAGCGCAAAATCCGGACATTAAAGTCAGTTCCATCGTAAGCCCTGTAAGAAACGAAAATAATAAAATAATTGGTGTCGTCTCGGGTCTTATTAATATTCAAGATGTCATACAAGATATGAATGATAGTTTTAAATTACCAGGTTCGGTTTATTTTATAAAGAATCAAGAAGTCATTTATTCTTATCCAACGAAAAATAAAATAACAGAATTAAGCTTTTCACATGCTGAATATATACATAAAATAGAAGAAGAGCGTTACGGAACTATTCATTTGAATTCTTCTGGTCATTTATTAAAATATGGTCAAACCGAAACGGGTTGGACTGTCATTGCTGACTCCTTAGGCAATCCTAAAATACAGGATATTAAATGGTCATTTTGGAGAATGATATGGATGAATGCACTTATTCTTTTAGTAGGGTTCTTACTCTATCGATTCGTCTCAACTATTATGAGGCAGGCAGATGATCGGCTAAAAAAAGACTTCTTAACGGGATTACCTAATCGCTTACAATTACATGAAGATATAGAAAGTCTTTCATTCGGCTGGGAGAAAGACCATATAGCTGTGTATTTCATACGTCTTGATCGCTTTAGGGAACTAATAGAACAGTTCGGTTATCAGCTAGGTGATCAAATGCTTCTCAGAACGAGCAGTCTTTTAGAAGATTATGAGAAGGGGAGTCGTGTGTATCGTGTAGATTATGAATTATTTATATTTGCAATAGAATGTGATACAGAACGGAACGCAATTGAAAGCGGTGAAGGACTCGTTCAGTGGTTGGATCATGAGATCGTAGTAGAAGAAGATGCTAAAATGAATTTAACTGTTAGTGTAGGTGGCATACTGATTGATCAAGAAATCCATAGAGAAGTGCTTGAAAATGGTGCATTTGCTTGCCAAGAATCGAGTCGTAAAGGTGGAAATCAATTCACTTTATATGATGAGGAGTTGTCAATACGCAATAAAAAGCATCGTCAATTAGTGCGTTGCTTAAGTACTGCGCTAGAACGTCAAGAATTCTATATGGTGTATCAACCGATCTATAGTATAAGTGAACAACGGATTGTGGGTTTTGAATCATTGATTCGCTGGAATTCACCGGATTTGGGAGAAATAAGTCCTTTCCAATTTATACCGATTTTAGAAACAGATGAAGCCATTGTAGATACGGGGCGCTGGATTATGCACACTGTGGCTAATCAGGCAAATGAATGGAGTCAAGCGGGTTTTAAAAATTTCACAATCAATGTCAATGTGTCTGTCAAGCAACTACATCATGAAAGTTTTTTGCATGATGTGTATTCAATGTTAGAAGAAACACGAATCCATCCGTCACTATTAATTTTTGAAGTAACAGAATCTGTAATTGTTGAGAAGATTGATTCTGTCGTGCAAATTTTAGAAAAATTAAATGCGATTGGTATTAAAACGGCAATTGACGACTTTGGTACAGGATACTCTTCTTTAGCTTCATTAACAGCATTACCGTTTCAATATTTAAAAATTGATAAAGCATTTATTGACGACGTCGAAAGAAGGGAAGCAGGTGCAGAAGCGATTTTAAAAGGGATTATTGATATTGCAAAAGCGTTACATCAAACAACGGTTATGGAAGGTGTCGAAACAGAAGAACAATTGAAATTACTGAAAACTTTCGGCGCTGAACGCATTCAAGGATATTTTATAAGTAAACCACTTAGGGTAGAAGACGCAGTGAAGATGATTGATAAGAAATACACGTGGTAGATAGTATCTATGTAGTAGTGCTCCTGGTACTCTATAGCTGTATAAATAACAGAGTGAGTTTGAAAAAATGCATGAAGGCAAATGGTATGGAGCCTTTCATGCATTTTGCTTTTTTACTGTAGTTTACTGTAGTGTTTATTTATTCTCAAAAGAAAGGCAGTCGAATAAAATATCCGAGCAACACACAAATGGTAGTAGATAGAATGACACCTGGAATAGCAAATAACACGTAGCGCCTCATACTCATTCCACTCATGCCTGAAACATAACAGACTACATGCCGGAGACCAGGCAAGAAATACCCAATAGTAACTGCCCAGGAACCATGCGCCATAAAAAATCGTTCTACTTTTTGTAGGCGGTGAGGTGAAAGGAATAAATAATTACCGAAACGCTGAATTAAAGGTTTGCCGATTTTTCTGCCAAGCATATATGTGAATAATGTTCCGACCATAACACCGGAAATAGTAAATATAATCGCAAAGACAAAATGAAACGTACCAGCAGAAGCTAAGTACCCTGCAAACGTCACGATGAATTCATCAGGCATAGGTAATCCAAATATACCTAGTGCCAAAAAGATGAAGACAGACAAGTATCCATACTGTGCGATATATTCTGAAATTTGATCCATTATAAAACCTCATCTACTTAAGATTGCCACACTCCGATTCTATCACCGACTTTAACTTCTGTAAAAGCTTGATGCAACGGAGTCAATGTATGTTTATTTTCAATAAATAAAATGACTGTTGATCCAAATGCGAAATGTCCAAAATCGTCGCCTTTGATACAATCTTTTGAAGAGTCCGCCAGTTGAATACTGTTAACATTTAACGCGCCCACCTTCACTACTGCAACTTTTCCAAAAGCACTTTGAATTTCTGAAATTAATCGGTAATTAGTGGAGAATAGATCCTTCTTCAAACGTATACCAAGATCATTCACCGGATAAGAAGTTGTTCCTAAAGCATAACGGCTAATCAGTTCTCCAGAAATCGGATAATGAAAATGATGGTAATGTCTAGGGGATAGATAAAATACATAATAATAACCATTTTGGTAAGGTACCGCTTTTGAAGAGTCTCCTAATAATGCAGAAAGGCTGTACGTTTTATCCTTCACTAGAAATTCTTGAGTGTCATTCACTACACCCGCGCAGCTTAATACACCGTCTACCGGTGAAATGAGTATAGTAGGATCCGGATCGATCGGACGACTATTGGTTTTTAAAGAACGGGTAAAATAATCATTTAAGCTGTTATATTCAGTCATTTGGTATTCTGCTTCGTCTGTTTGTATATGATAGAAAGACGCAAATGGCTTGATTAATGGTTTGCTTACTACAGAGGTGGTGAATTTCCGTAACAGCATCGAACTGAACGGGTGGCCGGTTAATTCTACAAATGATTTAAAAACTTGATTTTTCATCTTTTCATCCTTTCATTTTAAGACTATAATAGATTAGTCACGAGGAGGCAATGAGGTGTTTTCATTTAGATATTTTGATTATACTAAACTAAAATCACAATTGGCGAACGTCATTACACTTTTTAATTTAAGTTTAGGGATTATAGCTATTGTACTTGTTTTAAAAGGCCATGGACACATGAGTTTAATGTTCATATTTTTTGCAGCATTATTCGATCGGTTTGATGGAATGGTCGCTAGATATTACCATGCAGAATCAGCATTTGGTAAAGAGTTGGATTCGTTAAGTGACTTAGTTTCGTTCGGTGTAGCTCCGGCACTGCTTATTTATGATGCAGCTTTGTCGGATACTTTATGGATTGGAATATCAGCTGTGTTATTTTATATACTAGCAGGTGCTGTACGTTTAGCGCGTTATAATGTCCAAGAATTTGATGGTTCATTTTACGGTTTGCCTATTACAGTGGCAGGTGTTTTTCTAACATTAGGCTACTTTGCTGTTCCTTATGTCGCTGCTCCATACTTTGTTATTTTCATGTCTATTTTAGCATGGATGATGGTTAGCCGAATTCGTATCGCAAAAGTTTGATTTGGTGGCCATCCTAGAAAGTCAGTCTTGTCTGATTTTCTGGGATGGTCTTTTTTTGGGTGAAGAATTGTTTAAAGTCTTGTATGGGGTGAGTTGATGTTCCGACTGTTGGCTCAAGCTTTCTAAATGTGTGGAATTCAACGGTTGGGAGTGATAGATGAGGTAATAGATGTTGTTTCTAGTTCTTTTTGGAATTTGTAGACAGGCCTTTTTTAGTTTTAGGAAACTTTCATAGACGTCTCAATTCTGTTATGCTTAAGAAAAAGAAGAGGAAGTGCTTACTATGTCTGGACCTGCATTGAGACAGCTTCATTCGCATCGTGCAATTCATGAAGGCGGGCTTTCGGGAGCTATTATGAAAACAGAGGATCTTGTAGGCTATTTACAGCAAGGGGAAACAGAGATGGTTAACGAAGCGTGTGATCATTTACTCGATTATTGGAAAACACGGGTAATCAGCCACGCAGATGCAGAAGAAGAAGGGTTCTACAAGCAACTATTAGAAGAAAAACCAGAGCTTGAGCGCGAGATCATTCAATTGACCCGCGATCATGATCTGTTGCGACTATTAGTTTCAGATATTGAAGCTGCACGTGAGAAAGAACCGAATATAACAGCAGAAATTATGCAAAAGTTTCATGCATTATTAGTTGTCAATGAATTACATAGCCGCGAAGAAGAACGGTTGCTGTTTTAATAACTTCAATAGGAACATTTATTGTTTTCTTTTACAGTTTTGAACACTGTTATATGGATATGTACACGTAAAAGGAGGTGGCGGTGATTCGAAACCCATTGGATATATTAGCTAAGTATTTTGGTTATTCGGCTTTCCGAGAAGGGCAGCAGCGTGTCATCGACCAAGTATTGCAAGGCGATGACACACTTTGTGTCATGCCGACAGGTGGCGGGAAGTCTGTTTGCTATCAAGTGCCTGCATTAGCGATGGAGGGAACGGTTCTCGTTATATCCCCACTAATATCATTAATGAAGGATCAGGTCGATGCATTACATCAACTCGGCATCCCTGCTGCATACGTTAATAGTACGTTGTCAACAGAAGAATATTTCGGTACGATGGATCTCGCCTTAGCAGGACAATATAAATTATTATATGTAGCTCCAGAAAGGCTGGATTCGGAATCATTTCTAAATCAGTTGCAGAGAATGGATATTCCGTTGATTGCGATTGATGAGGCGCATTGTATATCGCAGTGGGGTCATGATTTCCGTCCAAGCTATCGCAATATCCACCGTATTTTAGATTATTTGAATACACGTCCTATCATTTTGGCTTTAACTGCAACAGCTACACCAGAAGTACAAGATGATATTTGTCAGCAACTTCATATACCGCCTAGTAGCCGTGTAGTGACAGGATTTGAACGCAGCAACTTAGTATTTTCTGTAGTCAAGGGACAAAATCGCGATCAATTTGTCAAAGACTATACTATAAAGAATAAAAATGAGTCAGGTATTATTTATGCAGCGACTAGAAAAGCAGTAGAACAAGTACATGCCATGCTTGAGAAAAATGGCATTTCTGTAGCTAAATACCACGCGGGGTTGTCTGATCATGAACGACAGCGCCAACAGGATCGCTTTATTATGGAAGATGCTCGTGTCATGGTCGCGACTAATGCGTTTGGAATGGGAATTGATAAATCGAATATTCGGTACGTTATCCATTACCAAATGCCGAAAAATATGGAAAGTTATTATCAAGAAGCTGGCAGAGCAGGGCGTGATGGGCTCAATAGTGATTGCTATTTATTATTTTCCTCGCAAGATGTTCTAACTCAACGTTTCCTTATCGAACAGTCTCCTGATCCTTCACGAATTCCGAATGAAATTAAAAAGATGCAAGTGATGGTTGATTATTGTCATACAGAAGGTTGTTTGCAAAAGCATATTATCACGTATTTTGGAGAAGACGATGCAGAAAACTGTAAGCGATGTGGAAATTGCACGGATACTAGAGAACAATTTGATGTAACGCTAGAAACACAAAAAGTACTCTCTTGCGTCATTCGAATGGGACAGCGATTCGGGAAAACTATGGTAGCACAAGTATTGACAGGTTCAAAAAATAAAAAAGTTTTAGAATTCAATTTTGATAAATTAACGACGTATGGTTTGCTGAAAGAACGTAGCGCCAAAGATGTGGCGGATTTTATTGAGTTTTTAATTTCAGAGAACTATCTGCAAGTCGAAAATGGTACATTTCCTATCATTTTTGTGCCTGAACAAGGAAAAGAAGTCTTACTGGGTAAACAAAAAGTATGGCGTAAAGGTGAAATGGTCACAACAGTAGTAGCGAAAGATGATCCGTTATTTAACGAGTTACGTGCACTTCGCTTGAAACTGGCACAAGAAGCAGGCGTTCCACCGTTTGTCATTTTCTCGGATAAGACACTTCGTGATATGGTAGCGAAAATGCCTGTAACCGACGAGGAGTTATTAACAGTCCAAGGTGTAGGAGAAACGAAGCTTGCGCGTTATGGTGAAGCATTTTTGGAAATCATCCAATCGTTTTCAGCACAACAAGCATAAAAGATAATAGATGTCTAAAACTGTTTCTCCAAAAAAAGGGGGCTGTCCAATAAGTCCCTAAAATAAATCAGGCAGAGAAAAACGAATCGTTTTTCTCTGCCTGATTTTGGTTTGTAGTCGTTCACAGTTGAAAGTAGCCGGCAGATGCCCGCTACTTTCAACTGTGAACCAGTGCGACGATTCCGAACTCCGTATGAACCTTTTCAAGGCCACGGAACGATGCCGTAGGTTCTTCTATAGAAAAAGTGAGCTGTTCTGTGGTATACTGTTCGTAAGTAATCTTTGGATAGCGCATAAAAAATCGTCTTTTCGTAGAGTGGGTTAGGTAACTTTATTCTACTAGAATGGGCGATTTTTTTGTACCTATTTGAAGCAAGACAGCGAGTGGATTTCCGTTCCAGGCGACCCCTCCCGAACGCGTCCGCCTGGAACGGAAAGGAATAGCGAAGAGAGGATTCTTCTATTCGTTTCATGAGAAAAAGGGCTGTCACAGAAACTCAGTTCTTACTGACTTTCTGGACAGCCACCTTTTGCGTTGCGATCATATTATGCAGGGCGTATATCTCTACGCAGACCATAAAGCGTAAATAGGCCAGCGATAAACAAGATACTACTTGCAACGATAAATGCATGTTGAAAACCTAAATCCAGCCCACCGATTACACTTGATCCTATTACTACACCGAACGAGAAGAACGCATAGAAAAATCCATATGCCTTCCCTCTTGTCTCTGGTTCGGTCGAATCGATTAAAAGTGAATTGATCGAAGGGAATAATAAGGCAAATCCCGTTCCATACACGACCATTGCTGTCATCATCATTGACAACTCATCAACTTGTGAAAGAAACAACATGCTCCCACTCATTAGAAATAGCCCTAAAGCAAGTGTGAGCATAGGTCGTGCGAAGTCAAATATCCGATTAAC
This sequence comes from Sporosarcina sp. PTS2304, assembly GCF_003351785.1. Classification (GTDB taxonomy): domain Bacteria; phylum Bacillota; class Bacilli; order Bacillales_A; family Planococcaceae; genus Sporosarcina. The sequence continues at coordinate 1,344,417 of NZ_CP031230.1, read as the reverse complement.
TGGTAATACAAATATTAAAACTGCTACCAGTCCAAAGACACTTAATAACATCCCGGTCGTTTTAGCATCGTACTGGAGAAACTCCACTTTTAAAGGCAAGACTAAAGCGAGAACTCCTTGCGAAAACATTAAGAAAAAAGCACCTAAAAACGCACGGATAATTCCAGGGTGACGGAAGAACGACCAAGGCTTTACTGCTCGTTGTGCATCTGTTTTTATTTTCCTGACATATGTAAATGTGCGTAAAAATAAAATAGCTCCAATTGTCAACAACAACATGAAGACGCCATTAATCGCCATAATTGTGACAACACTCGTTTTTACAGATACTATACCGCTATAAGCAGGACCAAAAATCGCTGCCAATCCAACAAAAGCTCCCGAAATAGCCGCATTGCGACCGCGTTTTGAACGTTCGGAACCATTTGCTAAAAATGTAAATGCAGCAGGTATAATTAAACCTTCCGTCAAGCCATGTACAAAACGAATCCCGATTAAGGATACTGAGCCATTGATTAACCCATAAGAAAACAACGATAGTGCAGATGTAAACAAACCAAATAATAAAATGTAGAAAGGACCTCTTCGATCAGTTAAAATACCTGAAATAATATTACCGAAAATATTGGCGAATGAATAGATCCCGACAGACAAACCAATAATGAACGCTGGCGACCCCAATTGTGTAGCAAATGGGCTAATCACAGGGAGTTGCGAAAATAAATCGAAAAACGAGAAGAAAACAATCAAATAGACAAAAAAGCGCACGAAAAATCCCTACTTTACATATTATTCACTTGTTTTCTATTTTACCATGAAAACTTATGAAATGAATGGAACTGCTCACGGAGAAAATATGAACAGCTATAAGCATGAAAATTTCTGGAGGACTCGTAGAAATATTCGCAATCTAGTGGTCTTAACGGTAAAATGAGAAAGGTAAACAAGATTGTGGAAGGGGATTAGTTAATATGACGAATGTAATTCGAGTAGGGATCGCGGGATACGGAAACTTAGGACGTGGTGTGGAATCTTCAATTAGTCAAAATGAAGACATGGAGTTAGTTGCTGTTTTCACACGCAGAGAGCCAGAGGATGTTCAACTTCTTTCTGAACATGTTCCTGTATATAAACTTAATGAAATTGAATCTTTTAAAGAACAAATCGATGTGCTAATTTTATGTGGCGGATCAAAAAATGACCTTCCTGATCAGGGTCCTGCCCTTGCTAAACATTTTACAACTGTGGATAGTTTTGATACACATGCTAAAATTCCAGAATACTTCGCAGCTGTTGATCAGGCAGCGCGTGAAGCGGGTACTACTGCTATCATTTCGGTTGGCTGGGATCCTGGGCTATTCTCAATTAACCGCCTGATGGGGGAAGCTATTTTACCTGAAGGAGAGACCTATACATTTTGGGGTAAAGGATTGAGCCAAGGGCACTCTGACGCTGTTAGACGAGTAGACGGAGTAAAAGCCGGTGTTCAATACACATTGCCTGCAGAAGATGCTATTAATCGAGTGCGCAATGGGGAACATCCAGAATTGACAACAAAAGAAAAACATACGCGTGAATGTTATGTCGTGTTAGAAGAAGGTGCAGACGAAGAACAAGTACGTCACACAATCGTGACGATGCCTGATTATTTTGCGGAGTACAACACAACAGTTACCTTCATTTCAGAAGAAGAATTGCGTCAAGATCATGCAAAAATGCCGCATGGGGGATTTGTCATTAGAAGTGGTAATACAGGCAAGCATACAGACCAAGTAATTGAGTTTTCATTAAAGTTGGATAGTAACCCTGAGTTTACTTCCAGTGTACTTGTAGCTTACGCGCGTGCGGCTTATAAATTACAAAAAACAGGCGATACAGGAGCTAAAACAGTGTATGATATCGCACCGGGATTATTATCTCCTAAGTCACCAGCTGATTTACGTAAAGAATTACTATAAAATAGTTGAAGACATTTAATGGACGGAAAAAGAGGAGGACTATTTTACATGAAACTAGATGAAACGTTAGAAATGTTAAAAGAGTTGACTGATGCACGTGGAATTCCAGGCAACGAACGGGAAGCACGCGATGCGATGAAAAAACATATCGAACCATTTGCAGATGAAATAGATCATGACGGACTTGGATCACTTATTGCAGTAAAAGAGGGTGACGCAACGGGACCGAAGATTATGATTGCCGGTCATTTGGACGAAGTAGGTTTCATGGTCACTAGAATCGATGATAAAGGGTTCATTTATTTCCAAACAGTAGGTGGCTGGTGGTCGCAAGTGATGCTTGCTCAGCGTGTATCAATCGTTACACGTGCAGGAGAAACGATTACAGGAGTAATTGGTTCGAAACCACCGCATATTTTGACTCCTGAAGCGCGTAAAAAGCCGGTTGATATTAAAGATATGTACTTTGATGTAGGTGCCTCATCTAAGGAAGAAGTATTATCATGGGGTATTTTACCTGGAGATATGGCAGTGCCCTATTTCGATTTCACAGTTATGAAAAATGAAAATTTCTTGCTTGCAAAAGCTTGGGATAATAGAATAGGTTGTGCCATTGCGATAGAAGTGATGAAACAACTGAAAGGTGAAAAACATCCAAACCGTGTATATAGTGTCGGTGCGATTCAAGAGGAAGTTGGTTTACGAGGAGCCAAAACGGCAACGAATAAAATTCAGCCGGCTATTGGTTTTGCTGTAGACGTAGGAATCGCAGGAGATACACCAGGTGTTTCGGCGAAAGAATCAGTTGGAAATATGGGAGAAGGTCCGCAAATTCTATTATATGATGCTTCGATGGTATCTCACAGAGGATTACGTAATTTTGTCGTCGAAACAGCAGAGGCATTGAATATTCCTTATCAATTTGCAACAATGGCTGGCGGTGGTACAGATGGCGGTTCAATTCACGTAAGCGGGACAGGAATTCCTACATTAGCTATTTGTATCCCTACTCGCTACATTCACTCTCATGCAGCCATGTTACATCGAGCGGATTTCGAAAATACTGTAAAATTGCTAGTCGAACTTGTAAAACGTTTAGATGAAGAGGCAGTCCGACAAATCACATTTGAATAACTTATTAGCAGACTAGAATCACTCTTGAAAATGAGGCGATACGAGATGTCGCTTACATGAACCAGGCCGAGAAAAATGATTTGTTTTTCTCGGCCTGTAGTAGTTACTAGAGAGCTAAGCGGGTGATTATCGAAAGTAAGTAATGATCTTTTTAGAAATTGGAGAAGGGTAAGTGGCTTCTTTAATGGGGTGACGTAAAATAGTGTACATGCTAGGATTCTCCCGAGAGAAACCGGACGCTTTCCTGAGGACGCGCGGCGGACTCGCCAAAAGTTCATTGACGATTACGCCTGTCAAGTGCAAAGACGTGCTTCTTCTCGCTACGCGTAGGGGTCCACCGCGTCCCCTCCGGAAAGCGTATCGTCTGGAAGCGCAAGCCGCAAGACACTCCAAGTCAGCTACACACCATCCAACCGCCATAGTCACTGTATTGCACACATCTAAATTTACCCGCTTCTTTCTATCGCCTACTTAGTTTTTACATGAGTGAATTATACATAGTATAGTTAATCAACAAGAATGTAGATAGAAAGCACATTATCTTCGGCGCACTCCTATTTTTTATTTTCAAAAAATATAAATATTAATAAAAATTCATTTGACTTCATAAATATACACATGTATACTAATTTATACATACTTCAAATGGATGGTAGGGATCAGGAAATGACAAATAGTAATCAAACAAAATCACTTATAACAAAGGAAACTTTACAAGGGCGCGACTTTTTAACATTGCTGGATTATTCTAGTGAAGAAATAGCGTATTTACTGCAACTTGCATATGACATGAAACAAGATGCGCTTGCGGGGAAGATGCCCCCTGTCTTAGCTGGTAAAACTTTAGGAATGATTTTTGAAAAACACTCAACACGTACACGCATTTCATTTGAAGTGGGTATGATTCATCTAGGTGGACATGGGCTGTTCATGAATGCGCGGGATTTACAAATTGGTCGTGGTGAATCTGTTTCGGATACTGGAAAAGTCTTGTCAGAGTTTTTGGACGGCGTAATGATTCGTGCCAAATCACATAAAATGGTAGAAGAGTTGGCGGAGCATACTTCCGTTCCTGTCATCAACGGTTTGACGGATATATTCCATCCTTGTCAAGCAATGGCGGATCTATTAACGATTAAAGAAGTAAAAGGCGATTTGAAAGGTCTGAAACTTTCTTATATTGGAGACGGCAATAATGTCGCGCATTCACTCGTCATTGCAGGTGCTCACATGGGAATGAATGTTTCAGTGGCAACGCCTGAAGGGTATGAATATAATGCAAGTTTATTAGAAAAAGCTAAAAAAATTGCCAAAGCTACCGGTGGAAGCGTAACAGCAACATATGATCCAGTCGAAGCTGCATCTGATGCGGATGCGATTTACACAGATGTGTGGACAAGTATGGGCCAAGAAGAAGAAGCAGCAAAACGTTTAATAGATTTTAAAGACTTTCAAATTAACGACCAACTCGTTGGACATGCAAAAAATGACTATGTATTTTTACATTGTCTACCAGCACATCGTGAAGAGGAAGTAGCGACTTCAGTTATTGACGGTAAGAACTCTTATGTCTTCCAACAAGCAGGAAATCGACTGCATGCACAAAAAGCAGTATTGGCTTCACTATTATAAGAATTATTCTGTCTTCCTTAGGATAGGGAAGGCAGTTTTTTTATTCCTTGTCATCGTTGTCTTTGCTATACTGTTATCATTCGGAACGAGGGAGGTAAAAGTTTTGTTAACGTATTTTCTTGTCTTTCTCTTAGGCGCTGCTCCGGGATTTGAAGTTCTAGTAGCGGTTCCGCTTGGAGTATTAAGGGGTTTGTCGCCAGTAACCGCCAGTCTGATCGGATTTGCTGGAAATGCCTCCACGATCATAATTGAAGTCATTATTTTTCAAAAGTTAAAAACTTGGTGGGATCATAAGAAAAAAAGAGATGTCTCTCTATCTTCTAAACGTACAGCTCGTGCTGGAGCGATTTGGAGGCAATTTGGTGTGCCTGGACTTGCATTAGTTGGTCCTATTTTAATAGGTTCACATTTAGCAGCTTTTTTGGCACTAGCTTTCGGTTCATCTAAAATACAAGCAACAGTATGGTTACTATTGAGTCTAGCTATTTGGTCCATTGCTTTTGCAGTTCTTGCAGTGCTTGGAATAGATATATTTTCATCGGTTAGTCAAAAGTTGTTCTAAAGCATAACTTTTTCACTTATAGTAGACGGAATAGTTTGATAATGTGTATACTATATTAAGAAAGTGAAAAGAGGAGCGGATGGATATGATGCAAACGCCATTAATTTTGTCTTCATTTATCACGAGAGCAGAAAGGTTTTTTCCTAATAAGATGGTCATTTCACGTACAGGTGAGCAAACGATTCAACGCTTTACGTACCGTGAATGGGCGAAGCGAACGCGTAGATTGTCAAATGCATTAACACAGTTAGGTATGGAAAAAGGAACCAAAGTGGGAACGTTTGCTTGGAATCATCATCGTCACTTAGAAGCTTATTTCGCTGTACCTTGCACTGGTGCTATCCTTCATATGATCAATATTAGACTGTCAGCTGAGCATATTGTCTATATCATTAATCATGCAGAAGATGAAATTTTATTAGTCGATGAAGAGTTTTTCCCTCATTTGGAGAAAATGGCTCCGATGTTAAAGACTGTTAAGCATTTTGTAATTATGAGCGATCACAAAGAATTACCAGAGACAACCCTCAAAAATGTTCATTCATATGAATCGTTACTTGAACAGGCTTCTGATGAATATGATTATCCTGAAGATTTGGATGAAAACACACCAGCTGGGCTATGTTATACGTCCGCCACGACTGGACAACCTAAAGGTGTGATTTATACACACCGCGGACTCGTCTTGCATAGTTACGCGCTCGGTTTAGCGGACGGTATGGGGCTTTGCGAGCGTGATACAGCTATGTCTGTCGTGCCGATGTTTCATGTCAATGCATGGGGAATTCCCTTTGCCGGTGTGTTTTTTGGCACAACACAAGTATTGCCAGGACCGGGATTCAATCCAGTTGTATTGCTGGATTTAATTGAATCAGAGAAAGTAACACTTACCGCGGGTGTTCCTACTATTTGGCTCGCAGTATTGAAAGAACAACAACAGAACGCAAGAGACCTATCTTCATTACGCGCGATTGTTTGTGGTGGTTCTGCATCTCCAAAAGGACTTATTCGTGCATTTGAAGAGAAATTGAATATCCCGTTCATTGTTGGCTATGGGATGACTGAAACCAGTCCAATTGTCAGTTTGTCAGTGCTCACTTCTTCAATGGATGATTTGACGATGGACGAGCGCATCGATATTCGTGCTTTGCAAGGTCTTGTGACACCGGGTCTGGATATACGTGTGGTGAATGAAAACGGAGAAGTCCCTTGGGATGGCGAAACGATGGGAGAACTTAAAGTTAAAGGCCCTTGGATTGCCAGTGAATATTATAAAGATGAAAGAACGGAAGAAGCATTTAAAGATGGCTGGCTTTATACAGGAGATATTGCTGTTATGACTAAAGATGGTTATTTGAAATTAACAGACCGCACAAAAGATTTGATCAAAAGTGGTGGGGAGTGGATTTCTTCTGTAGATCTTGAAAATGCGTTGATGACCCACGAAGATGTATACGAAGCAGCTGTAGTCGCGGTACCTCATGAAAAATGGATGGAACGACCATTGGCTTGTGTAGTATTACATGATAATATTGCGCAAGATGATACGAAGAAACAAGAACTGAAAGATTATCTAAAAGGTCAATTTGCCAGTTGGTGGATTCCGGACGAGATTTTATTCGTTAAAGAAATTCCAAAGACATCTGTCGGGAAATTTTTAAAAGCCGCATTGCGTGATCAATTAAAAGAATACTATAAATGATCTGTTTCCAAGAAAAAGAAGCTATCAAAGAAAATCAGCTGTTACTGACTATCTTGTAGCTCCTTTTTCTTGTACCTGAAATCTTTAATTGTTCATCAAAATCATTGTGCTTTAGCGAATGCCTGAGCAAGTTCAGATGTCATTTGTGTTTTTTTCTGATCATCCGCACGTTTCCACAATTGTTCAAAAAATACACCTAGTCCTGGCAATAGATGTTCTTCTCCACGTGCAATTGCATCATCAATTACGTTCCTAACATCCGATGAGCTGTTATTTGTCATGTTTGCGGTAATCGCATCTCGTATTTGAAAATCCATAGTATCAGCCTCCTACCGTCATCTTTTCCACAACAGTATCTAAATATACGTGTATTTGATACACTAAAAAGAAAAAAGGATGTACAGCCCTGTGAATAAAAGAATCGAATCAACTCAAAACTCTTTAGTGAAACATTGGAAGAAGTTAGTGACCACAAGAAAAGAGCGGGATCAGACGAAAGAATTTTTAGTAGAAGGTTTCCATCTTGTGGAAGAAGCGTTAAAGAAGCCTGAACTTGTCATTCAGTTACTTATTCGTGAAGATATTGATATACCATCACATTGGATGTTGCCAATTATAGAAGTGAATGCCGCTGTAGCAAAAGAAATATCTGAAACAGAGCAGACTCAAGGAGTATTTGCTTATTGTCGCCAGCCGCAACATGAAGTAAAAGCACAACATGAATGGAAGCGTGTACTGCTCATTGATGCAGTCCAAGATCCAGGTAATATCGGGACGATGATTCGAACAGCAGACGCGGCCGGATTGGACGCGGTCGTATTAGGAAAAGGTTGTGCGGATCCATTCAATCCAAAGACCGTACGTTCGGCACAAGGTTCACACTTCCATATACCTGTCGTGCGTGAGGAGTTATCGAATTGGCTTGAGCGTGTAAAAGAAGCTAATATTCCGGTTATTGGCACAGGGTTAGAAAATGCTGTTTCATTAGATGAAATGAACCCACAACAGTCTTTTGCTTTACTTGTCGGCAATGAGGGTAGCGGGGTAGATCCAACGTTGCTATCACAAGCCGATCATGTGGTGAAAATCCCTATGTATGGACAGGCTGAGTCTTTGAACGTAGCTGTAGCAACTGGAATTTTAGTGTATACATTACGCAGTAAGCAATAAGCTATTGAAGGCAAAATCGTTTTACGGTATACTGTGAGATGAATCAAAATAACAGCAATGACCGGGAAGAGTAGATGTAGTAGTGTGTTCGTAGGGATTTCACATCGTGACTGAAAATGTGAAAAACGCACCTCATTGAAGTTCACCCCGCGAGCTGCACGCTTGGACCATGTATGTAAAGGCGTGCCGGCAAAGGACCGTTATTCCAATTTAAGTGATTTTGTATCTTTTTAAGATGCAAACTAATCAGGGTGGTACCGCGAAATCGACCTCGTCCCTTTTATAGGGGCGAGTTTTTTGTTTTTTCGGAAATCATTTTATTGATTCGTTAAAAACCATACCTGGAATAGAGAGAGGAGCTCATATACATGAAAGAACAACTGCATGAATTGAAAGAACAAGTCATGGAGAAAATCAAGCAATCCAACACGATTAAAGAATTAAATGATGTACGAGTAGCTTATTTAGGTAAAAAAGGACCCATTACAGACCTATTAAAAGGAATGGGCAAACTTCCTGCAGAAGAACGTCCAAAAATGGGAGCACTTGTGAATGAAATTCGTGAAAGTGTAACAGTGATCTTGGAAGAACGTAAAGAGTTATTAGAACAGGCAGCGATACAAGAGCAGTTGGATAAAGAATCGATTGACGTCACGTTACCGGGTCGTCCAGTGGAGCTCGGCAATCATCATCCGCTCACGCGTGTTGTCGAAGAAATTGAAGATTTTTTCATTAGTATGGGCTATGAAATCGCTGAAGGTCCTGAAGTTGAAAAAGACTATTATAACTTTGAAGCATTGAATTTACCAAAAGGACATCCTGCTCGTGATATGCAAGATTCCTTCTATATTACAGAAGACATTTTACTGCGTACACATACATCACCTGTACAAGCAAGAACGATGGAAGCTAAAGAAGGTTCTGCAATTAAGATTATTTGTCCGGGCAAAGTGTATCGCAGAGACTCGGATGACGCGACACATTCGCACCAATTTACACAAATTGAAGGATTAGTCGTAGGGGAAAATATCCGGATGAGTGACCTTAAAGGAACGTTGGATTTATTAGCAAAGAAGTTATTTGGTGCTGAACGCGAAATTCGATTACGTCCAAGTTTCTTCCCATTCACTGAACCATCCGTTGAAATGGATATTTCTTGTTTCAAATGTGGCGGATCCGGCTGTAATGTTTGCAAAAAGACAGGCTGGATCGAAATTTTAGGTGCGGGCATGGTACATCCAAATGTCCTCCAAATGGCAGGATATAATCCAGAAGAAGTTACAGGCTTTGCTTTTGGTATGGGACCTGAAAGAATTGCAATGTTAAAATACGGAGTGGAAGATATTCGTCATTTCTATACAAATGACATTCGGTTTATTTCACAATTCCACCGGTCAGAGGCATAAGGAGGATTACTGATGTTAGTATCGACAAATTGGTTAAGTACGTATGTAGATTGGAATGAATTAAGCGTAGAAGAGTTAGCTGAAAAAATTACGCGTGCAGGAATTGAAGTAGATGGTATCATCAACCGTTCTTTAGGAATGGAACATGTGGTGATTGGATATGTAGCTGAGTGTGAAAAACACCCGGAAGCGGATAAACTGCATATTTGTCAAGTAGATGTTGGTGGGGAAGTAACGCAAATCATTTGTGGTGCACCGAATATTGCAGCTGGCCAAAAAGTAATCGTTGCACGTCCAGGGGCTGTGTTACCGGGCGGCATGAAAATTAAAAAAGCAAAACTGCGTGGCGAAGAATCCAATGGCATGATTTGTTCGTTACAAGAACTTGGTATCGAAGGAAAAGTCGTTCCTAAAGCGTATGCAGAAGGAATTTACGTGTTACCAAATGACGTGCATGCAGGAGATAATGCTCTAACGCATCTTGGACTTTACGATCAAGTGTTGGAATTTGATCTGACACCAAATCGTTCGGACGCATTAAGTATGCTTGGGGTAGCTTACGAAGTAGGGGCGATCCTGTCAAAAGATATTAAAGTACCTGCTATTACTTATGAATCGTCTAGTGAAAAAGCAGAAGACTACTTACAGTTGACAGTAGAAGCACCAGCAGAGAATCCGATGTATGTAGCCAAAGTTGTGAAAAACGTTAAGGTTGCTGAATCTCCTCAATGGCTACAAAACACGTTAATGTCCGCGGGTATCCGTCCGCATAATAATATTGTGGATATTACAAATTATGTGTTAATGGAGTATGGCCAGCCGTTACATGCATTCGATTACGACCGTCTCGAAACGAAAGAAATCGTCGTGCGCCAAGCTCTTGATGGGGAGCAAATCATTACACTAGATCAGACGGAACGTACATTGAATGGTCATAACTTAGTCATTACAAATGGTATTGAACCAGTCGCGCTAGCAGGTGTAATGGGTGGGGCCAATTCTGAAGTACATGAAGGTACCTCGACAGTTGTCATTGAATCAGCTTATTTTTCACCGGGTTCTGTACGTCAAACATCAAAAGAAGTCGGACTTCGCAGTGATGCAAGCACACGCTTTGAAAAAGGCGTAGACCCGAACCGTGTAGCAGACGCAGCTGAACGTGCTGCACAATTGATGGCAGAATTAGCAGGTGGAGAAGTACTAGAAGGTTCTGTCGTATTTGATGAGCTTGATAAAACATCTGAACGCATCATCTTATCCCCGGATTACGTAAATAATCGTCTAGGGATGAAAATTCCAATGGATGAAATGAAGAGCATTATGGATCGGTTGCAAATTCCGACTGAAGCGATCAATGGTCAACTCGTCATGGATATTCCAACGAGACGTCAAGATTTGCGGATTAAGGAAGATATGATTGAAGAAATTGCACGTCTGTACGGTTATGATGAAATTCCTAAAACATTACCTGTTGTAGAAAGTGCGCCGGGCGGTCTAACATCTTATCAGGCAAAACGCAGAGTCGTTCGGAGATTTTTAGAAGCGGCAGGTCTATCACAGGCATTGACATATTCACTGGCTTCACCTAAAGATGCTCAAGCTTACGCACTGGAAACAGCACCCGTTACGGAGTTGCTAATGCCTATGAGTGAAGAACGAAGCATTCTTCGTCAAAGTGTGATCCCTCATTTATTGGACGCTGCTACTTACAATGTGGCTCGTCGTAACGAATCAGTGGCATTGTATGAAACGGGTTCTGTGTTCTTAGGTATTGAGAGAGATGGACTTCCGAAAGAGGTAGAGCATGTAGCTGCAGTAATCACAGGCAAGTGGGTGAACCATGCATGGCAAGGCGAAACGAAAAAAGTAGATTTCTTCGTTATGAAAGGTATTGTAGAAGGAGTGTTTGATCAGCTCGGATTGTTTGAACATGTTGATTTTACAAAAGCTACCATAGATGGAATGCATCCTGGTCGTACAGCTACTGTATGGCTCGGTGATACGGCTGTAGGTATGATCGGTCAAGTACATCCAACAGTACAAAAAGAGCGTGATTTACAAGAAACATATGTGATGGAGATGAATTTACGTGTAATACTTGAAACAGAGGCAGAGGAATTATTTTATGCATCTGTTCCGCGTTTCCCATCGATAGCACGTGATATTGCATTAGTTGTAACAAGCGAAACTTCAGCTGCTGCTTTAGAGAAAATTATTCGACAAGCGGGTGGCAAGTTATTGAAAAACGTTCAGTTATTCGATCTATACGAAGGGAAAAACGTGGAGGACGGTAAGAAATCGTTGGCGTTTTCACTAACATACTTTGATCCTGAACGCACATTGACAGATGATGAAGTTGTCGCTGTTCATAGTAAAGTGCTTGATGCATTGACTGTTCAAGCGAATGCACAGTTACGATCATAATATATTTGAAGTTTACATGATGGAGGCTGTCCGGATAGTCAGTAGTGTCTGATTGTCTGTGGCGGTCTCTTTCTTTTTAAAAAATGGTTGGCTAAATACAGGGGCTTAATAAATAGCCCCTGTATTTAGAATAGCTTTTTTATCGTTTGTATACTAGTTTCAAGGCTTTTTGTGTGTTTGCAAAATGTGCTTTTGTAATTGTACGTAAAAATGGTTCACCTTTTTTACGGATGATTTGACTTGCCACCGCATCGACTTTTGCACCTGCGCCTTTTGGTAATGTCATGCCTGCTTTTACGCTTAGTTGATCCATCGCATCGAGGAATGCCACGCGTGCTAAAATAGAAGCAATAGCTACAGAAACATGTAAGTTTTCAGCTTTCGTTGAAAAGAGTACGTGATCCCGAATAATCGTCTGTTCGTTCTTCAAATGATTGTAATAAACTTTACGTTCTGCGAATTGATCAATTAAAATATAATCTGGAACTTCAGGCGACAGTTGATTTAATACATTCCCGATCGCTTGATTATGCAAAACGGCTTTAATCTTTCCTTGCGACCATCCTTTGCTTTGAATATCGTTATATTTATTATTATCTAGTGTCAAAATTGCATAAGTCACTACTTGCTTCAAGTCCTCAGCAATTTGGCGCATATATACATCGGTCAATTGCTTTGAATCTTTTACACCTAGTTCACGCAGTAATTCGATTTGATCATTACGAACGAAGCATGCGGCTACTGTAACAGGACCAAAAAAATCACCTGTACCTGTTTCGTCAGATCCGATAACGGACAATGTCTCGAATTTTGCGGGTAACATGTCTCCTTTTGCGCCTGAGCTTTGTACAGCAGCGGAGGTTCCAGATACACTCGAGCTGAAACGCGCGGCTTCTCGTTCAGCACCCGCGCCTTGAAACAATACTTTGCCGGATTTATAAGCTGTAATAGCGGTATCAGCTGTTTTTGCGGCGAAAATTACACCCGGTGCATTCCGGATGACTTTATTTTCTTCATAAAACGCAATGACAGCAGACATTTCTTTTTCGGTTAAAATAATTACTTGGTTAGTCACTAATTAATTCACTCATTTCCTGCATTATATTCATTAGTATACCTGAAATAGGGTAGAGTAATGAATGAAAGTATAAAAATTTACTAGCTCGTACAGATGTGAGGCATAATTGATTCACAACCAAATGTTTTTCATGGTATGATTATGTAAGGGTTTTTAGGGGGAGGGCGAAATCATGGCTGACAAAAAAAGATCTAGAGTAACGGTCGAGATTTATGGACAAACGTATACAGTTGTTGGTACAGAAACGTCTGGACATGTGCGGTATGTAGCCTCACTAGTTGATGAAAGAATGCGAGAACTTAGTAAACATAATCGCCATTTGGACAGTAAGAAAATTGCTGTGTTGACAGCAGTTAATAGCGTGCATGACTTTTTGAAGTTAGAAGCAAAAGTAAAGCGATTAGAAGAAGAATTGGAAAATCTGAGAGGTTGAGGGGCGAAATATGATTGATTTACTACTAGTCGTTTTATTAGTAGGCGGCTTGATTACAGGGTTCAGACGTGGGTTGGTTGTACAGATTATCCATATGTTCGGACTTATACTATCGATTTACGTAGCTTATAAATATTATAAACCACTGGCGGATAAGTTAGTTTTATGGATTCCTTATCCAGGCGCTACAGCAGGTGAGTCTTTAACATGGACATTTGAACATTTAGATTTGGATATGACATTTTATCGTTTGATTGCGTTCATATTTATTTTTGTAGCGGCAAAACTGGTATTGCAATTGATCGGTTCCATGCTGGACTTTTTAAAGCATTTACCGGTACTCGGTTTTGGAGCACGTATTTTAGGAGCAGGATTTGGGTTTATAGAGTTTTATTTGATTCTTTTTTTCCTATTATCCGCACTTGTAATGTTACCAATTGAAGTAATTCAAAATTCACTGGATAAGTCCTTACTTGCAAAAGCAATGTTCGAACATACGCCTATTATTTCCTCGGCAATAAAAAACTGGTGGTTTGTTTACTTAGGGTAATGAATATATTAGTTGCTGTATACATATGAACGAAAAGCTTCCCCCTTTGCGTGGAAGCTTTTTTATCAGAGTAGGGAGGATATGAACTTGAATAAAAAAACAATCATTCGTACATTTGAAAAAATTGCATTGTATATGGAATTACTTGGAGAAAATCATTTTAAAGTTGCAGCATTTAGAAAAGCGGCGTCCACATTGGAGTTGGATACGCGAAGTCTTTCAGAGATGGATGATATTCTTACTTTGAAAGGGATCGGTAAAGGAACAGGAGCAGTCATTACAGATTTGATGGAAAATGGCACATCTGAAGTATTAAAAGAATTAGAAGAAAAAGTACCAAAAGGTTTGATTCCATTATTAAATATCCCTGGGCTTGGCGGCAAGAAGATCGCCAAATTACATGAAGCACTTGCTATTGATTCAGTAGAGTCACTGCGTGAAGCATGTGAAAAACAAGAAGTAAGTAAACTACCTGGCTTTGGTAAAAAAACAGAAGAAAATATATTGCGTGAAATTGATATCTTGGCAGAGCGTTCTGGGAAAACACCGATTTGGCAAGTAGAAAAAGTCGTGGAGTTTGTAGAAGCTGAATTGCAATTGATTGAAGAAATAAAGAAATTTCAAGTAGCAGGTAGTTATCGACGGAGGGAAGAAGAGAGTTCTGATGTAGACTGGATAGTAGTAACTGAGGAACCAAAAGTAGTCCGAGAGAAAATTTTATCCGCATTACCAATTGAGAAAGTCGTTGGTGCAGGAGATGCAAAATTATCAATTTCTCTTGATATGGAAACTCCAATTGATGCAGATTTTCGTTTTGTAACATGCGAACAATTCGCTACAGCATTACATCACTTTACGGGTTCCGCTGCACATAATGTCCGATTACGACAAATTGCCAAAAGCAAAAAAATGAAAATTAGTGAGTACGGTGTAGAAGATGAAGCTGGTAATGTTGAAACATTTACTAGCGAAAAATCATTCTTTGCACGTTTTGACCTACCGTTTATTCCGCCTAGTATACGAAAAGATGGCAGTGAGCTCGAACGAACACAAGAGATCTCTGGAATTATTACACCTGAACAAATTCGTTCGGATCTTCATATGCATACCACATGGTCTGATGGGGGTTACTCTATAGAGGAAATGGTCGAAGCATGTCGTCGAAAAGGTTATTCCCACATGGTAATTACGGATCATTCTCACTATTTGAAAGTAGCGAACGGCTTAACACCTGAGCGTTTATTAAAACAGATTGACGAAATACGTGAAGTTAGCGCAAAATATGCTGATATTGAAGTGTTTTGTGGAACGGAAATGGATATTTTACCTAATGGCCAATTAGATTTCGAAGATGAGATTTTGCAACAGTTAGACTTTGTCATTGCTTCTATACATTCAAGTTTCAATCAACCGCAAGAACAAATAATGGAACGCTTGCACGCAGCGTGTCAAAATCCATATGTTCATATGATTGCACACCCTACAGGTCGGATTATCGGACAACGAGACGGCTACAATCCAGATATAGAACAGTTAATTTCATGGGCAAGTGAATATGGAAAAATATTAGAACTAAATGCTAGTCCGTATCGATTAGATTTACGCACTGAACATTTGCTGCTGGCAAAAGAAGCAGGTATTTTGATTGCGATTAATACAGATGCGCATGCTATAGAACAATTAGATTATATGCAGATAGGCGTGGAATACGCTCAAAAAGCCTGGCTGCCTACAGAACAAGTCGTAAACAGTTGGTCGCTTGAGCAGTTTATTGAGAAAGTGATTCGTAAATGAAAGGAAGTGTAAGACATTGGAAAAGCGTGTCTTAAAAACACTTGAGTTTGATAAGATTATTGTGCAAGTTGCAGCGCATTGTACATCATCCGCAGGTAGAACGCATGTAGAACAGCTAGTCCCTTCTCGTAATTTGGAAGATGTCCAGATCTTATTGGAAGAAACAGATGAAGGATTAGCGATTTTGCGGTTACGTGGTAACGTTCCAATGGGTGGGATTCATGACATTCGTCCACATGCAAAACGAGCGCAAATTGGTGGCATGTTAAGCGCGATGGAACTGGTGGAAATCGCGGATACTATTCGAGCGAGTAGAGTACTCCGTCAGTTTTTAGAAGGGGTAGAGGCAGAAGAAGATATTTCAATTCCACATTTGCTTGCACGAAAAGACGCGATGCCTGTTCTAACGGGATTAGAGCACGAAATCCACGCCTCTATTGATGATAATGGTCGTGTAGTGGATAGCGCATCTTCTGCTTTGCGATCGATTCGACAAAGTTTGCGAATACAGGAAAGTCGCGTTCGGGAACGGTTAGAAAGCTATACACGTGGGAAGAATGCTGCGAAAATGCTATCGGATTCTATTGTGACTATTCGGAATGATCGCTATGTGATTCCAGTAAAGGCGGAATATCGTTCACATTACGGTGGTGTAATTCATGATATGTCTTCTTCTGGACAAACGTTATTTATTGAGCCTGATGCAGTAGTTCAGGCAAACAATGAAATTCGTACGTTAAAAGTCAAAGAACAGGAAGAAATTGAAAAGATTTTGCTTGCTTTGTCTGCTAGTGTCCAAGAAGTAGCACATGACTTATTTACTTTAGTGCAATTACTTGCAGCGGTCGATGTGATTTTAGCAAAAGCGAAATACGGTACAGCCAATAAATGTACAAAACCTGCTGTAAATGCCGACGGTTATATGCGACTGGCTAAAGCACGACATCCTTTGTTGCCGATTGAAGAAGCGGTTGCTAATACGATTGAGTTTGGTTCAGATATTACAACAATTGTAATTACGGGACCTAATACAGGCGGGAAAACAGTGACTCTCAAAACAGTTGGCTTATGTACACTAATGGCTCAAGCGGGACTGCCGATTCCAGTATTGGATGGGTCTGAAATCGCAGTATTTGATTCCATATATGCAGATATTGGAGATGAACAATCTATTGAACAAAGTTTAAGTACGTTCTCCTCACATATGGTTAACATTGTGGATATTCTAAAAAAGTATGATGAACGATCATTGATATTATTTGATGAATTAGGTTCGGGTACTGACCCTCAAGAAGGAGCAGCACTTGCTATCTCCATACTGGATGAAGTTCACGGGAGTGGCGCACGTGTAATGGCCACTACGCATTATCCCGAATTAAAAGCGTATGGCTATAATCGTCCAGGCGTCGCAAATGCAAGTGTGGAATTTGATATTGATACGTTAAGTCCTACTTATCGATTGCTCATCGGTGTACCAGGGCGAAGCAACGCTTTTGAAATATCTAAACGATTAGGCTTGCATACTCATATTATTGATCGTGCGAAGACATTTACAGGTGAGGATCGTGGAGAAGTAGATTCAATGATTGCTTCACTTGAAACCAGTCGTGTACAATCTGAAAAAGATGCGGAGCGCACGCACGAATTATTAATCGAGACTGAAAAGTTAAAGAAAGATTTACATGCAAAGTTGGAGGATTTTGAAGAGCAGAAAGATCGTTTAACGGAAGCTGCTAAAGAACGTGCAAAGAAAATTGTGGAGCAAGCTAGAACGGAATCGGAAGCTGTTATTTCTGATTTACGCGCGTTACGTATGAATGCAGGAGCTTCTGTAAAAGAACATGAATTAATTGAAGCGCGTAAACGATTAGAAGGTGCTGCGCCCGAAGAAAGGAAAAAGAAAGTTGCAAAAGCACAAGCAGGCCCACGACCATTGCAAGTAGGTGATGAAGTAAAAGTACTCGCATATGGTCAAAAAGGAACGCTTATAGAAAAAGTATCTGACAAAGAATGGATTGTACAAATTGGGATTTTGAAAATGAAATTACAAGAATCCGGTCTTCAATATACGAAACCAGAAAAAGAGAAAAAGCAAGTAGTGGCAGGGGCAGTCAGAGGTCGTTCAAGTCATGTGAAGTTAGAATTGGATTTACGGGGTGAACGCTATGAAGATGCCATCGCGCGAACGGAGAAATATTTAGACGATGCACTACTTTCCAATTACCACCAAGTATCTATTATTCACGGAAAAGGTACAGGTGCACTTCAAAAAGGTGTTCAACAATATTTGAAAAAGCATTCACGCGTCAAAAATTATCGATTTGGTGAAGCGGGAGAAGGAGGTCATGGAGTAACTGTCGTGGAGTTAAAATAAAATGAAACCTTTCGACTATTTGAACCGTATGACAAGTAAGAGAACAAGAAGAGGTGCATAACTTATGAATCATACGGGGTTCTGGAGTCATCCATTAGTTGAGACGGCTGGCTATTTCAGCGTAGTCACACTTTGTTTGATCGTCTCTATGGTATTATTTGAAATGGTAACGAAATATAAAAACTGGGAAGAGATTAGAAAAGGCAATTTATCAGTTGCGATGGCTACGGGTGGAAAAATATTTGGTGTAGCGAATATTTTCCGGTATTCTATTGAACAGCATAATAGTTTGCCGCAAATGATGGGCTGGGGACTATTCGGGTTTACATTACTCGTATTCGCATACCTGTTGTTCGAATTTCTAACTCCGAAATTTAAAGTAGATGAGGAAATACAGGCAGACAATCGCTCTGTTGCTTTTATTTCGCTCTGTATTTCGGTCGGTCTATCATTCGTCATTGGCGCCAGTATATCTTAGGAGTGCATTGTAGATGGAAAGATTAATTAAAGTTTTATTAGTAGTCTGTGTACTCTTTGTGTTGATAGGGGTATATTGGCTTTTCACAAACACACCATGACTGCGGTCTTGGTGTGTTTTGTATTTCTTATCTCACAAAATCGAAAAAATTCTGTTTACTTATGTATAAATAGATTTCTTGAACAATAGACTAAAGAGTCAATATAGTGTAAGTCGTATATACGTTGTCATCGTTTATTTAGGAGAACGCAAATAAAGCGCTTTCATTTTTATGTTGTAAATTGAATAGTTTATCGATATACTAATGAACAAGGAATGTTCAAACAATTATATTTATGTAAAGGAGTTGTTAAGATGACAAAAAGACCTTGGCTTTCAGCGTATCCTTCCGAAATTCCAGCAAACTTGGAATATGAGCAAATACCTTTGCAAGACTACTTGACTAGATCTAGTAAAAAATATCCTGATAAAACCGCTATACATTTTTTAGGTAGAGATATTTCTTATTCAGAGTTTCACGAGTCAGCTTTAAAATTTGCGACATACCTACAAAAATTAGGAGTCGTAAAAGGTGATCGTGTAGCGATAATGCTACCGAACTGCCCACAAGGCGCGATTGCTTATTATGGAATTCTATATGCGGGTGGGATTATTGTACAAACAAACCCATTGTATACTGAACGTGAATTGAAGTATCAATTATCCGATTCAGGCGCGAAAGTCATAATTTCTCTTGATATTTTATTTCCGAGAATTTCAAAAGCTATGAAAGACACTTCATTGGAACATATCATCATTACGGGTATAAAAGATTATTTGCCATTCCCAAAAAATTTAATTTATCCTTTTATACAAAAGAAAGAACATAAACTGACAGTGAAAGTAGAACATCGGGGAATCCATCATTTGTATACTGAAATAATGAAATCGACAAAACCTGAACCTATCCATGTAACTTTTGAAAAAGGGGATCTGGCTTTACTTCAGTATACGGGTGGCACAACAGGACCCCCAAAAGGTGTAGAGTTAACACATGCTAATTTAATTAGTAATACTGAGATGTGTAATGCTTGGCTATATAAAACAGAGGATGGCAAAGAAACAATAATGGGAATTTTACCGTTCTTTCACGTATACGGCATGACAACGGTGTTGATTTACGCTGTAATGAAAGGGCATCGCATGGTACTGGTTCCTAAATTCGATTTTAAAACTGCTCTGAAAGAAATTGACAAACAAAAACCAACGCTCTTTCCTGGAGCGCCAACGATTTATATCGGTCTTTTAAATCAACCGGACATTGATAAATATGATTTATCATCCATCAAAGCATGTATTAGTGGATCAGCAGCTTTGCCGGTAGAGGTAAAAGATAAATTTGAAGCGGTTACAGGTGGAAAATTAGTAGAAGGATATGGGTTGACAGAAACTTCTCCGGTAGTAATGGCGAACTTTGTATGGGATGGATTGCAGAAAAGAGGAACAGTAGGAGTTCCTTGGCCAGATACAGATGCCTGTATTATAGGGCCGAACACGACTGATCCTTTACCAATAGGTGAAATAGGTGAAATTGCGGTGAAAGGTCCGCAAGTGATGACAGGATATTGGAATAGACCTGATGATACACAAGAGACATTTCGCGGAGGTTGGTTTTTGACAGGTGACTTAGGGTATATGGACGAAGATGGGTACTTTTATATTGTTGACCGTAAGAAAGATATGATTATTGCGAGTGGATTTAATGTATATCCACGTGAAATAGAAGAAGTGTTATATGAACACCCCGCGATTCAAGAGTGTATCGTGGCAGGTGTGCCTGATCCATACCGCGGAGAAACAGTAAAAGCGTATATCGTGCTAAAAGAAGGATATTCTGTAACTGAAAGAGAATTAGATGAGTACTGCCGAAAACAATTAGCTGCATTTAAAGTTCCAAAACAGTATGATTTCCGTGACGATTTACCGAAAACAGCAGTCGGTAAAATTTTACGCAGAACGCTTATAGATGAAGAAAAAAGAAAGTTTTCTGAAGATAAAGATTCACACAGAACTTCATGACTAAATACTTGACTCTAATAGAAACATTCATTATTATGAAAATATGAATGAATTCTCATTCATATTTTCTTTTTTGGTGGTGAATTACATTGAAACGTACGAAGCCAAAGTATAAACAAATTGTAGACGCTGCAGTTGTTGTAATTGCGGAAAACGGCTATCACCAGGCGCAAGTATCAAAAATCGCCAAAGAAGCGGGAGTTGCGGATGGTACTATTTATCTTTACTTTAAAAATAAAGAAGACATCTTAATTTCCGTTTTTCAAGAGAAAATGGGTATTTTCAGCGAGAACATTCATGTCATACTAGAAAAAGATCTTCCTATCTCTGAAAAGCTACTGTTAGTAATAGAAAGTCATTTTAGAGTATTACAAGAAGATCCGCATTTGGCGATTGTAACACAATTGGAACTTAGACAGTCAAACAGAGAGCTAAGATTTCAAATTAACAACATTTTAAAAGAGTATATGTTTTTACTGGACGAATTGCTTAAAAGTGGAATGGAGACAGGTGAGCTTTCCCCTGATCTAGATTTGCGGCTTGCTCGTCAAATGTTATTTGGTACGATGGACGAGACTATTACTTCATGGGTAATGAATGAACAAAAGTTTGATTTGCTAAAAACAGCACCAAAAGTTAGCAAAATGTTATTATGCGGTTTCCAGCAATAACTGTAATAGTGTGAAAGGAGAGGTAATACATGACGTTGATCACAATGGAGAAAGATGGCTTTGTCGCTTTGGCGAAAATTAATCATCCTCCCGCAAATGCTTTGTCTTCAAAACTTATCGAAGAGGTTGACCAACTTCTGACGAAAGTAGAGCAAGATGAACATGTGCGTGTTGTAATTTTATATGGTGAAGGAAGGTTCTTTTCTGCAGGCGCAGATATAAAAGAATTCACTTCAGTAGAAAGCGGTGAAGCATTTTCGAAAATGTCTGCAAATGGTCAGAAAGTATTCGAACGTTTAGAAAACTTTCCTAAACCTGTAATCGCTTCCATTCATGGTGCGGCCCTTGGTGGTGGCTTAGAACTAGCTATGGCATGCCATATCCGCTTAGTAACGAAAAGTTCCAAACTTGGATTGCCTGAACTTCAGCTTGGACTAATACCGGGATTTGCTGGTACACAAAGGCTGCCTAGGCTGGTCGGTGTAGCTAAAGCAGCAGAAATGATGCTGACAAGTGACCCGATTTCAGGTGAGCATGCAGTGCAGTGGGGTCTTGCTAATCATGCGTTTGATGACGAAGAATTGATGGAGAACACTTTGAATTTTGCGAAAAAGCTTGCAAATAAGAGCCCTATTGCTGTAAAGCATGCTCTTCACATGTTATCTTATTCAAAGAATCAATCTTTTTATGACGGCGTGGAAGCCGAAGCGAAGTCATTTGGAGAAGTATTTGGTTCAAATGACGCAAAAGAAGGTATTCAAGCATTTATTGAAAAGCGTCAACCTACATTTACAGGAAAGTAATTATCGAATAGGAGGTTCTATTAATGAACATTTATGCATTGGTAAAAAGAACATTTGATACGGAAGAAAAGATTTCAATCTCAAACGGTGCAATTTCTGAAGATGGTGCGGAGTTCATCATTAATCCCTACGATGAGTATGCAGTAGAGGAAGCTATTCAATTACGTGACGAGCACGGCGGAGAAGTCACAGTTCTATCTATCGGTGATGAAGACGCTGAAAAGCAATTACGTACAGCATTGGCGATGGGTGCAGACAAAGCAGTCTTAATTAACATTGAAGACGATATTGACGACATAGATGAATATACATCAGCAAAAGTTATTGCTGAATACTTAAAAGACAAGGAAGTAGATTTAATTCTTGCGGGTAACGTCGCGATTGACGGCGGATCTGGTCAAGTCGGACCGCGCGTAGCGGAATTGCTAGGTATCAACTATGTAACTACGATTACAGAGTTGACTGTAGACGGAACGAATGTCACCGTTGTGCGCGACGTAGAAGGTGACTCGGAGACAATTGAAACTTCACTTCCTTTACTCGTCACTGCACAACAAGGATTGAATGAGCCTCGTTACCCTTCACTGCCAGGAATTATGAAAGCGAAGAAAAAACCGCTTGATGAAGTGGAATTTGATGATTTAGATCTTGAAGAAGAGGATGTAGAAGCGAAGACTGAAACGAAAGAAGTATTCTTGCCGCCAGCTAAATCAGCAGGTCGCGTGCTTGAAGGTGAACCAGCAGATCAAGCGGCTGAACTAGTGAAATTATTACATTCTGAAGCGAAAGTTATTTAATTCCATATAGAATCGTTATGAGGAGGACTACACTATGTCAAAAAAAATGTTAGTTTTAGGTGAAGCGCGTGATGGAGAACTGCGTAACGTATCTTATGAGACAATCGCAGCAGCAAAGAAAATTTCAGGTGGCGGAGAAGTCGTCGCTGTATTAATAGGGGATCAAGTGCAATCAATAGCACAAGAAATGATTCATTACGGAGCAGATCGTGTTGTAACAGTGGAACATCCACATTTGAAGCACTATACTCCTGATGGTTACGGTCAAGCGTTCATGGCTGTTTACGAAGATGAATCACCAGATGGTATTGTTTTTGGGCATACTGCAATGGGAAAAGATTTATCTCCTAAAATAGCGAGTAAGCTTGGGGTCGGGCTTATTTCAGACGTTACGAAAATCGAAGGGGAAGGCGATGATGCAGAATTTATTCGTCCGATCTATTCAGGTAAAGCATTCGAAAAAGTTGAGATCAAAGAAGGACTATTATTCATCTCAATTCGTCCGAACAATATCGAACCATTTACACATGATGCTAGTCGCACAGGTGATATTGCATCAAAATCAGTAGAAATTACGAATCTACGTTCCATTATTAAAGATGTTGTACGTAAATCAACTGAAGGTGTGGACTTATCCGAAGCAAAAGTAATCGTAGCAGGCGGTCGAGGCGTCAAAGGTGCAGAAGGCTTTGAACCGTTAAAAGAACTGGCGAATTTACTAGGTGGGGCAGTAGGTGCTTCACGTGGTGCGTGTGACGCCGACTATTGTGATTATTCACTGCAAATTGGTCAAACGGGTAAAGTGGTTACTCCAGATCTTTATATCGCTGCAGGAATATCTGGCGCGATTCAACACGTAGCAGGTATGTCGAACTCCAAAGTAATCGTCGCGATCAACAAAGATCCTGAAGCGAATATCTTTAAAATAGCAGACTACGGTATTGTCGGAGATATTTTTGAAATCATTCCTATTATGATTGAAGAAATCAAAAAAATTAAAGTTAGCTAAATAAAATAGGCTGTAGGCATTTTTTTAGCCGGCAAGAATCCTCCGTGATATAATGCGAATATAGTTACAGATTAAAGGAGGAAATACTAATGGCAATTATTAATGCAACTGATTCAAACTTTGCTGAAAACATTAAAGAAGGCGTAGTACTGGTAGATTTTTGGGCACCTTGGTGTGGACCATGTAAAATGATCGCTCCTGTACTTGAAGAACTTTCAGGTGAAGTTGAAGGAAAAGCAAATATCGTCAAAGTAAACGTTGATGATAACCAAGCGACTGCTAGCCAGTTCGGAATCATGTCGATCCCGACACTACTACTTTTCAAAGATGGAGAAGTAGCAGAAAAGGTAGTAGGCTTTCAACCAAAAGAAGCACTTGCACAACTAGTTGAAAAGCACGTATAAATACAACAAACCGGGGGCTATTGCAGCATCCCGGTTTTTTAGTAGGTGATTATAATGAATGAATTAATTGAACATAAATTATCTATTCTTCCTGACTTGCCTGGTTGTTATTTAATGAAGGATCGACAAGGTACTGTCATCTATGTTGGAAAAGCTAAAGTGCTGAAGAATCGTGTGCGGAGCTACTTTACCGGCTCGCACGATGGAAAAACACAGCGGCTTGTCGGTGAAATTGTAGATTTTGAATACATCATTACGAACTCTGAAATTGAAGCACTTATTTTAGAGTTGAATATGATTAAGAAATACGATCCGAAGTACAACATCATGCTTAAAGATGATAAAACGTATCCGTATTTGAAAATTACAAATGAACGGCATCCTAAGCTAATTATTACACGTAAAGTTAATAAAAAAACAGGGAAGTATTTTGGGCCCTATCCGAACGCAACTGCAGCCCATGAAACGAAAAAATTACTCGATCGACTATACCCTTACCGCAAGTGTCAAAGTATCCCGACACGCGCCTGTCTTTACTATCATATCGGTCAATGCTTAGCGCCTTGTATTAAAGAAGTACCCGCAGAAGCTTATACAGAAATGATTCAAGACATCACTCGTTTTCTAAATGGTGGTTACAAGCAAGTGAAAAAGGAATTGCAACAAAAAATGAGTGAAGCGGCTGAGAATCTAGAGTTCGAGCGTGCAAAAGAATACCGCGATCAAATTACTAATATTGAAACTGTAATGGAAAAACAAAATATGAATGCCAATGACTTTACTGATCGAGATGTATTCGGATATGCCGTGGATAAAGGGTGGATGTGCGTTCAAGTATTCTTTGTGCGTCAAGGAAAAATGATTGAGCGAGATGTTTCAATTTTTCCAGCCTATCAAGATCCAGAAGATGAATTACTAACATTTCTTGGCCGTTTTTATGGAGAAGGGCAGCATTTATTGCCTAAAGAAGTATTTTTGCCTGAAACTGTAGATTTACGTTTGGCTGAACAACTACTCGAAACAAATGTTTATGTACCACAACGAGGAAAGAAAAGAGATTTGGTGAAATTAGCTCAAAAGAATGCATCTATTGCGTTGAATGCTAAGTTTCAGTTAATTGAACGTCAAGAAGAACGTACAATAGGTGCTTGCGAAGAATTAGGAGAAGCGATGGCAATCAGTCCCCCGCTGAGAATCGAAGCGTTTGATAACTCGCATACGCATGGAGTCGAGCCTGTTTCCGCAATGATTTCCTTTATTGACGGACGTCCCAATCGTAAAGATTATCGGAAGTACAAAACGAAAACAGCGGCTGCACATGATGACTACGGTGCAATGAGAGAAGTCATCAGAAGGCGGTATACGCGCGTTCTAAAAGATCAACTGCCACTGCCGGATTTAATAGTAATAGACGGTGGGAAAGGCCAAATGGAAATTGCCAGGGAAGTACTCGAAGACGAATTAGGCTTATCAATTCCTATTGCTGGTTTAGCAAAAGATGATAAGCACAATACAGCACAGTTATTGTATGGACATCCACCTGACATTGTACCGCTGAAAAAGACAAGTGAAGGCTTTTATTTACTGCAACGTATACAAGATGAAGTCCACCGTTTTGCGATAACCTTTCATAGACAACGAAGAGGTGCTTCTTCGTTAACTTCTTCCCTTGATGGAATCGAAGGAATAGGCCCTAAACGCAAACAACAGTTACTAAAACATTTCAAAACGGTTAAGGCGATTCGTCAAGCGACAATGCAAGAGCTCAAAGAAGCTGGTTTACCTAAAAAAGTGTCAGAAGACTTAATTGCACATTTCCAACAACCCGAAACACCAGACGATCTCTTGCCTGATTAAGGTAAAGGGATTTCCTGATGTTTAGTTTATTAAGAAAATTAAAAACGTTCTGTTTTAGACACACTTATCTATTGTAAGGAGAGGGTGCTGACTTATGACCATTTATATAGAAGAAGCACAAAAATACAAGCATGTTTCGACGTTATCGGAAAAATCATAATATAGTATAAAAAGAAGATGACGTCTTGACCTGTCCCAAACAGAGGAGTACAATATACATGTTATCATATTGTACCACGAAAGAGAGATACCGATGAATAGCGGACAGACAGAGAACTGCATCATCACAAGGAGATCTCAGAAATAAGGGAGGGTAAAAACTTGTCGAAAGAAACAGATTTTTTCTTGCGCCGCTTACACTCGTTGCTTGGTGTTATTCCAGTTGGACTTTTTGTTGCCCAACACTTAGTCATCAACCACTTTGCGACGCGCGGTGAAGAAGCATTCAACAATGCATCTAATTTTATGGGGAACTTGCCGTTTGTATTATTCTTGGAATGGTTCATCATTTATATTCCATTAATGTTCCACGCTTTTTATGGAGTGTACATAGCTTTTTCTGCGAAATACAATGTAGGGCATTATGGGACATTCCGTAACTGGATGTTTACACTACAACGTTTCACAGGCGTATTCCTTGTAATCTTTATTGCATGGCACGTTTATGAAACACGCATCCAAAAAGCACTTGGAACAGAAGTAGACTTCAACATGATGGCTGATATTTTATCAAACCCATTAATGCTTGTATTCTACATCGTTGGAATTCTATCTGCGACTTTCCACTTGGCAAACGGACTTTGGTCTTTCTGTGTCACTTGGGGTATCGCACAATCACCAAATTCACAAAAGATTGTATCTTATATTACAATCATCGTGTTCTTAGTGCTTTCTGTAATCGGAGTTCAAGCGCTATTAGCATTTGTCTAATTTAAAAACTAACCTTTAAAAACTAATGAAATCACGTATAATTGAGGAGTGAAACAATAATGGCAAAAGGCAGATTGATTGTCGTCGGTGGAGGACTAGCTGGTTTAATGGCTACCATCAAATCAGCAGAAGCTGGCACACCGGTTGACCTGTTCTCGCTAGTACCAGTGAAACGTTCCCACTCTGTATGTGCCCAAGGCGGCATTAACGGTGCTGTAAATACGAAAGGTGAAGGCGACTCAGTCGATATTCACTTTGATGATACGGTTTACGGTGGAGACTTCCTAGCGAATCAAAAACCAGTGCAAGCAATGACGGCAGCAGCTCCTGGCATCATCCACTTATTGGACCGTATGGGTGTAATGTTTAACCGTACACCAGAGGGTCTATTGGATTTCCGCCGTTTCGGTGGTACACTTCACCACCGTACAGCTTATGCGGGTGCGACAACTGGACAACAATTACTTTACGCTCTAGATGAACAAGTTCGTTCACATGAAGTAGCAGGATTAGTACAAAAATATGAGCACTGGGAGTTCCTCGGTATCATTAAAGATGAAGAGGGCGTTTGCCGCGGTATTAAAGCGCAAAACATGAAGACAATGGAAATTCAAGCATTTAAAGCAGATGCTGTCATCATGGCTACCGGCGGACCTGGTATTATCTTCGGTAAGTCTACAAACTCTGTTATCAATACAGGTTCTGCAGCTTCGATCGTATATCAGCAAGGTGCAAAATATGCAAACGGCGAATTTATTCAAATTCACCCAACTGCAATCCCAGGAGACGATAAACTTCGTCTAATGAGTGAGTCAGCACGTGGTGAAGGTGGACGGATTTGGACATATAAAGACGGGAAGCCATGGTACTTCTTGGAAGAAAAGTATCCCGACTACGGTAACTTAGTTCCACGGGATATCGCAACACGTGAAATTTTTGATGTGTGTGTAAATCAAAAACTAGGTATCAACGGTGAAAACATGGTGTACTTGGATTTATCTCATAAAGATCCTAAAGAATTGGATATTAAACTTGGTGGAATCATCGAGATTTATGAAAAATTCACAGGAGACGATCCTCGTAAATTACCAATGAAAATTTTCCCTGCTGTTCACTATTCAATGGGTGGACTATGGGTAGACGATCATCAGCAAACAAATATTCCAGGTCTATTTGCAGCTGGGGAATGTGATTTTTCACAACACGGTGCTAACCGTCTTGGAGCAAACTCACTACTATCTGCAATTTACGGAGGAATGGTTGCTGGACCAAACGCAATCGACTATATGAAGCACTTAAAGCGTACAGCTGATGAGCTTCCTGCTACTATCTTCGAAGATGCAATTAAAGAAGAGCAGCAAAAATGGGAAGAGCTACTTAAAATGGATGGTACGGAAAACGCATATGTACTCCATAGAGAGCTTGGCGAATGGATGACTGACAACGTTACGGTTGTTCGTTTCAATGATAAATTGAAACAGACCGATGAAAAGATTCTTGAATTGCTTGAGCGATATGAAAATATCAATATGACTGATACACAACAATGGTCAAACCAAGGGGCTATGTTTACACGTCAATTGAAGAACATGCTATATCTAGCTCGTGTTATTACATTAGGTGCATTGCAGCGTGATGAAAGTCGTGGTGCGCACTATAAGCCGGACTTCCCGAATCGTGATGATGAGAACTTCTTGAAAACAACTATTGCAGAATTTGATGGACACTCTGCACCAATTATTTCATATGAAGAAGTAGATACATCTCTAATTCCTCCACGTATTCGCGATTATTCTGCTAAGAAAGGAGACTGAATAAAGTGAGTGAACAACAAACAGCAACTGCTCAAAAAACAGTCGTTTTTGATATCCAACGTCAAGACACTGCTACTTCAAGCCCTTATACAGAACGCTTTGAAGTTCCATACCGTCCGAATATGAACGTAATTTCGGCACTTATGGAAATCAGACGTAACCCCGTGAATGCAAAAGGGGAGAAAACTACTCCTGTAAACTGGGATATGAACTGTTTGGAAGAAGTTTGTGGAGCATGTTCTATGGTGATTAACGGTCGTCCGCGTCAGTCTTGTACTGCATTAGTCGATCAGTTAACACAACCTATTAAGTTAGAGCCAATGCGTACATTCCCGGTCGTCCGTGACTTAGTTGTAGATCGTGAGTTCATGTTTGATTCGTTAAAACGTATTAAAGCATGGGTTCCAATCGACGGTACGTACGATTTAGGTGAAGGTCCTCGTATGCCTGAGCGTAAGCGTCAATGGGCATATGAATTGTCTAAATGTATGACGTGTGGTGTATGTCTGGAAGCTTGTCCGAATGTTAACGACAAGACGAACTTCATGGGACCTGCATTAATGTCTCAAGTACGTTTATTCAATGCGCATCCAACAGGTTCAATGAACAAAGATGAGCGTCTAGCTACAGTTATGGCTGACGGTGGAATTACTGAATGTGGTAACTCACAAAACTGTGTAGTTGCATGTCCAAAAGGTATTCCGTTGACAACATCTATCGGTGCAATTGGTAGAGCGACAACTATTCAAATGTTCAAAAACTTCTTCGGAAGTGACCACCAAGTAGATTAATTTCTGCTATCTAAACGACCCGCTATAATCGCGGGTCGTTTTTTTGCGTATCATGCTGATGATCTTTTCGTACAATGCGTTGTTGCGCTCATAGTGTACGCTCAAGCGCTCTTAGGTAGGAGGGTTCCGCTCATAGAGTGCGTTCGTGCGCTCGTAGATAGAAGTGTTCGAGCCGTCCGCCCATAGCTAGCAATGCAATCTCCCTCTAATTTGACGTCTATTCCTTTTTTGATATAATGAAGGAATGAATGATCATTCATTTCAAAAAGGGGGATTTTCCAATGAAGGCTAACTATATTGAAGATATTCAACAGTGGACAGACGGGTTTACATTTCATGCAGATGTTACTGTGCGCTTTTCGGAAACCGATATGTACGGGCATTTGAATAATACAAAAGTGTTTGCTTATTTTGAATATGCTAGGATTGAGTATTTAAAATCTCTTAATCGAATGGAGAAATGGATAGATCCACAAGGTGACACAATTCCTATTGTGGCAGATTTACAATGTGATTTTGTGAAGCAAGTATTTTTTGATGAGAAGCTTTCGATTTTTGTAAAAGCAAATTCAATAGGAAAAAGTTCAGTTGATTTGCACTATATGGCAAAAAATGAACGCAATGAAATTGTCTTTACAGGCAGAGGAGCAGTGGTTCAAATTGGTCGTAAAACTGGGAAGCCTATGCCATGGTCTGAAGAAGAACAAAAAGTATTTATGGAAAACTCGTAACTAGTACACTGGACTAATGTGAAATAATGTTTCATTCTACATTCTGAATAAGCTTCAATATCCAATACCCTCCGCTTTCGTTGTTGCCTACACAGTCGGCTGCAACTTCACATATCCTAAGAGGAAAGCGTAAAGAGGAGGGGCGCATCTTGGACGAAATGCAGAACCGTTCTTTATTGACGAATCGAGAACGACAAATATTTAATTTGTTAGTAGATGACTTTACTACGAAAGAAATTGCAGGACAGTTGATGATTAGTGAAAAAACAGTAAGGAATCATATTTCCAATACCATTCAAAAGCTAGGCGTATCGGGTCGAGCACAGGCGATTGTTGAATTATTAAGATTAGGCGAGTTGCAATTAAATTAACTAAAGACACAAAACGACACTAACTATAATTTTGATCAATGGGTGTCTGTATCTCCTTCTCTCTCAACAGATTGAACGAAAACTATTGCGTTCAACAATGAAAACGGTACAATGAAAAGACAAGAATCATTTCAGGGAGCTGATTTTTTGTCGAATGAACAAAAGAATCCAACACAACAAATAGCACAGATGGAAAAAGATTTACGATACATCGCATCGATCATTAAAGAGCAGGGACGTAAAATTCTTAAAAACTATACGATAACGCCTCCCCAGTTCAGTGCGCTTCAATGGTTGTTGGAATATGGAGATATGACGATCGGTGATTTATCTAATAAAATGTTTTTAGCGTTTAGTACAACAACTGACTTAGTGGACCGAATGGAAAATAATCAGTTAGTAAAACGTGTGCGTGATGATAAAGATCGTCGAGTCGTTCGTGTTCATTTGCTGCCTGAAGGTGAACGCATTATTGAAGAAGCAATACAAAAGAGGCAGGAATATTTGCAGGATGTTTTAACAAATTATGATGCCGAAGAAATGCAGCAATTTTCAAAGTTGTTAATGAAATTGCATAAAGAGATGACGAGAGATTGAGGGATTATAGTGAATGCACCTATTGGAGTTATTGATTCGGGGGTTGGTGGGTTAACGGTCGTAAGAGAATTACGAAAGTACTTACCCGATGAACCGATTGTTTATATTGGCGATGATGCCCGTTGTCCGTATGGACCGAGACCGGCAGAAGAAGTTTTGCAATTTACGATGGAAATGGTAGAAAGTCTAGCGCAAATGGGCGTGAAAATGGTAGTGATTGCTTGTAACACTGCAACTGCTATTGCACTCGAGGAAGTGCAAAAGCGGTATGACTTTCCTGTGATTGGTGTCATCCAACCTGGAGCGAGGGCAGCTGTTAAAGCGTCCTTGACTGGTGAGATAGCCGTGCTCGGGACAATGGGGACGGTGAATAGTAAAGCTTATGATCATGCGATTCAGCGACTGCAACCACAAGCGACCATTTATTCACTTGCATGTCCAGGTTTTGTTCCGATTGTTGAAAGCGGCGCGTATCGTTCTCTACAAGCCCGAATGATAGTGGATCAGACCTTGCAGTCGCTACAGGCAAGTTCATTTGACACGGTTATTCTAGGCTGTACGCATTATCCGTTATTACAAGAGCATATTGAAGATCATTTTTTACACAATAAGCAGATCATTTCTTCTGCAGTCGAAACAGTTGTCGATATAGAACGCATTTTAACTGAAAAACATATATTATCAGCTGCAGCAACCGAGCCGATATTTTACACAACAGGTTCGATCGAGAAGTTCCAGTCCATCGTAGAAGATTGGCTGAGTATTGAACGACCTGATGTGCGAACGATAACGTTTTGAAAAAGTAGAAAATGACCCGAAAACAAATAGTTGTTTTCGGGTTTTTACTTTTGATATGGTAAGATGAATTGAATGTAATGAAAGTAAAGTGGATAAGCTCAAATAAAATAGTACATACAATGGAGGATATTTTATGCGACATGATGGCAGAACAACAGAGGACATTCGTTCCGTAACAATCGAAAAAGATTATTTGATACACCCGGAAGGATCAGTTTTGATTTCAGTCGGCAATACGAAAGTGATTTGCACAGCGACAATTGAAGATCGTGTCCCTCCATTTTTACGGAATAGGGGGAAAGGTTGGATTTCCGCAGAATATTCTATGCTTCCGCGTGCAACAGGGCAACGGACGATCCGCGAATCTTCCCGTGGTAAGGTGGGAGGTCGTACGATGGAGATCCAGCGCCTGATTGGTCGTGCATTACGGGCGGTCGTTGATTTGGACGCAATTGGTGAACGTACGATTTGGATTGATTGCGATGTTATTCAGGCAGATGGCGGAACGCGTACATCTTCTATTACAGGTGCATTTGTAGCGCTAGTAATTGCCGCAAATAAATTGCAAATAGAAAAAAATCTACCGAAGTTTCCAGTTCATGATTTTTTAGCTGCGACAAGTGTTGGGAAACTGGCAGACGGGCAATTACTAACAGATTTGGACTATATAGAGGATTCATCTGCAGATGTCGATATGAACGTTGTGATGACAGGTGGGGGGCAGTTTGTTGAATTACAAGGAACGGGAGAAGAAGCAACATTTTCTCGCGCTGAATTGAATGATTTATTGACCTTGGCCGAACAAGGAATAGCACAATTAATTACTATTCAAAAAGAAGTGCTGGGAGAATTAGCAGACAAAGTCGGACAGCAGGCAGGCGAAAATCAATGAAAGAAATAGTAATCGCAACAAACAATAGAGGAAAAGCGAAAGACTTTGAAACGCTTTTCCGGCCGTTAGGTATTCACGTTATAACATTACAGGATATCAACGAAGCAATTGACGTGGAAGAGACAGGGACAACGTTTAAAGAGAATGCCATCTTAAAAGCGGAAACTGTAGCAAAGTTATTGAATAAAACTGTAATTGCTGACGATAGCGGACTTGAAGTAGATGCATTACATGGGGAGCCAGGAGTGTATTCTGCTCGTTATGCAGGAGAGCCATCGAATGATGAAGCAAATATTGATAAGTTGTTAACTAACTTGACTAAAGTCGCTGAAAACGAACGACAAGCACGTTTTACATGCGTTCTTGCTGTTGCCGGTCCTTCTATTGCCACTACAACATATTCGGGTAGCTGTGAAGGAGTCATCACAAGAGAACGACAAGGAACGAACGGTTTTGGCTACGATCCAATATTTTTTGTGCCAACTAAACAAAAAACAATGGCTCAATTAACCGCTGAAGAGAAAAGTGAAATTTCTCACCGGGGAGCTGCACTCGCGCAATTAAAAGAACAACTTCCAAGGTTTCTTGACATAATAGGTGGAGAGAAATGAAGATCATCGTATTAAGTGACTCGCACGGAGATGTGAAAACTGTTAAACAAGTCGCGACATTACCTGCGGATGCCATTTTTCATTGTGGTGATAGTGAACTAGTAGCAGATCATCCTTTGTTAAATGATGTACACATTGTACGAGGGAATTGTGATATAGATACTCGGTTACCATCATCGATTGTTCAAAAAGTAGGCGGTCATACTGTGTTCATCGTCCATGGACACGAACATGACGTTAATCGATCATTGCTTACGCTTTCTTACGCGGCAGCTGAAAAACAAGCGAATATCGTTTTATTTGGACATTCACATATGTATGGAGCAGAACTGATTGATGACGTGTTATTCGTCAATCCAGGGAGCACCACGCAACCAAGGGGCGGCAATCCAGCAACGTATGCTTCAATTGAAACGGGAGAAACATTGAACGTTCGCTTCTTTACACTGCAACATCAATTGATCGATGAAATAACTTTTAAAAAATAAATTAAGTGTTGACTTTATTTTATGCCCAGACTATAATATTACTTGTGCCTGAGTTACTCAGGTATTTGTCTCAGTAGCTCAGCTGGATAGAGCAATGCCCTTCTAAGGCATCGGTCGGGGGTTCGAATCCCTCCTGGGACGTCTATATAACGAAAAGAACACTGTTAACTCAGTGTTCTTTTTTGTTTTTAAACATACTAATCTTGAGTTTTACTCAATCCGATAAGCAAACTCGCTTTACAATTTATGAATGAGTAAATTGTAAAGTCGTAATAAATAGACATGGACAAATGTATAAATAATATGTTAACTTTATAATAACGAATTTCGATATTGCTTTTCGTTATTAAGAATGGAGAGGGGATTATGTTGGAAGACAAAGTGTTAAGAAAACTATTTCTTGGTTTTATTCATATTCATATATTGCATCATGCAACGAAGCACCCGATTTACGGTGTCTGGATGGTAGAAGAGCTTAAGGAGCACGGCTATGAGATTAGCCCAGGAACGTTATATCCCATTTTGCATTCTATGGAGTCGGATGGATTGTTAAGCAAAGAAGATAGTAAGAAGGATGGCAAGATTCGTAAATACTATACAACGACTGAAAGAGGAGAAAAGATTTTAAGAGAGGCGAGAATTAAAGCGTATGAATTATTCAAAGAAATTAAGGAATGACGGTTATGAAAAATAATCAATTGCTTAGATTGCTTGAAATCTTTCTTGTATCCGTGCGTTTAGGTTGTACTTCCTTTGGCGGTCCGATAGCGCATCTAGCTTATTTTCATGAAGAATACGTACGCAGGCGAAAATGGATTGACGAAAAAACATACGTCGATTTAGTAGCGTTGGCACAACTTTTACCGGGACCTGCCAGCAGTCAAGTGGGAATCGGAATAGGGGTAATGCGTGCTGGTGTGCTTGGCGGAGTCGTTTCTTTCATCGGATTCACTTTACCGTCAGTAGTTGTCCTGATCTTATTCGCCTCAGTACTCTTGAATGTTGACGTGGTGACTACCGGTTGGATTCATGGATTGAAAATTGTTGCTGTTGTTGTAGTGGCTCATGCGATAGTAGGTATGGCAAAAAACCTAACTCCTGATTTGAAGACGAAAGCCCTTGCTTTGTTTGCGCTCGTTTGTACGTTGCTTTGGCAAGTAACAGGTATGCAAATAGTTGTTATTTTAGTCGCAGCAGCAGTAGGCTTCTTTTTATTTAAAAATGCACAACAGACTACTGTTTCGACGTCTACAGTTCAAGTGACGAAGCGCGTAGGGATAGTGTGTTTGAGTATGTTTTTCGGATTACTCATCATTTTACCAGTCATTCGTGAGGTGACTGATTCTTATTGGATTTCAATGATCGATAGTTTTTATCGATCAGGCTCACTAGTATTTGGCGGCGGTCATGTAGTACTACCACTGCTTGAACAAGAATTTGTGTCGAATGGCTGGATTGGTGAAGAGAATTTCTTGGCTGGATATGGTGCGACACAGGCAGTTCCTGGACCGTTATTTACATTTGCAGCGTATATTGGTGCAGTGATGAATGGCTGGCAGGGCGGGCTTGTAGCAACGGTTGCGATATTCTTACCCGCCTTTCTTTTAGTTGTAGGCACACTTCCGTTTTGGGATCACTTAAGAAATCAATCTAAAATTTTAGGTGTCATAAAAGGTGTAAACGCGGCTGTTGTTGGTATTTTGATCTCCGCATTGTACTTTCCGATTTGGACACACTCTATTTTATCGCCAATGGATTTCGCGCTTGCAGCTGTACTTTTCAGTATGTTAGCATTTTGGAAATGGCCACCATGGATAATTGTCATGTCAGGCATAGTGGGGGGGTTATTGCTTTCATTCTTCTCTTAGAAATAAAAAAACACACAAACGATGGATCGTCTGTGTGTGTTTCTTACTCTTTATATTTGTAAGTCAAACCTTTTAAGAAATTTCGAGCGTAGCGATCTCCGCATTCTTTATAATTCCGATGACCCACTTTTCGAAGAACAGCCCCTAGTTCGCCTTTTGTAATCGACACACGTGCTTCTTCCATAATATCTAACATATCTTCGCTTGTTAAAGAAAGCGCAATTTTTACTTTCTTCAGCAACAAATTATTTGCTGATTCTTCTACCTCAACTACCGATCCGCTATCAGCTTTCCCTTCTCGTGGTCCTCGTTTAAAAATAATAAAGCCATTTAAAAAAGCATTAAACGTTGGTAGCGAGCATTCTAATTGTTCTTCCTCTTCCTTTTTCAGCATCGCCAATACCTCTTTAGTCGTGAGTTCAATGCCGCCTAATTTGAAAATCTCTACCATTTCCGCATTTTTTATATCGAGTGCATAGCGCAATCGAATGAGCATATCGTTTGTTGTCATGAATGATCCTCCTGTGTAATAAAACGAAAGTAGTTCCATAATAGCATATTTTTTCTGTAAAGAAGCGAACATAGGTTAAAATGTGATGACTGATTACTATACGTTGTTACGCATTTACTTGTGCTTTTTTCACTTCACGTAACCATATCGTTAAAAGTAAACCAATGATTGAAATGCAACCAGCGACAGCGAATGAAACATTGACGCCGTGAATGGAACCTTCTGCTGTACCATCTGATATGGCAGCGGTTGTCATAATAGTGACGAGGGTAGCGGTACCTACCGAGCCTGCTATTTGGCGGAACGTATTGTTCATAGCGGTACCATGTGGGATGAGGTGATCAGGCAACTGATTTAATCCTAGCGTTGTCGATGGCATCATCACCATGGCAATACCGATCATACGAACCGCATTTAGCGCAGCTAAGTACAAGAATGTAGTTTCTTCCGACAAGTTGGTAAACATAAATGTAGTAGCTGTTAAAATCAAAAAGCCGATACGTAACAACCATTTGGCTCCATATTTGTCAAAGAGTATTCCTGTTACTGGATTCATAATCCCCATAATAATAGCGCCGGGTAGTAACATGAGGCCGGAATGAAGAGCGTTGAATCCAAGCATTGTCTGCATATAGAGCGGTAAAATAACTGTAGTTGCGATCATGGATGAAAATACAATCATACCAAGAAGCGTAGACAGTGTAAAAATTTTATATTCAAAAACACGAAACTCTAGAATAGGTTCGTCGAGTCGTAGCTGTCGAGTAATAAACCAGAACAGAGAAATTGCACCAAAAACAAGTGAGACAATTACACTCACACTTAACCAACCTGTATCCCCAGCAATACTAAACCCATATAACAGTCCGCCGAATCCAAAAGTTGATAGAATGATCGATAGTACATCAACCTTAGGATGGGTCTGTTCAGTTACGTTTTTCAAATAGAAAAATGCCGCCACTAAATTTAAAATTGCACAAGGTAAAATAATATAAAATACACTGCGCCACGGATATTGGTCGACAAGATAGCCGGAAAGGGTCGGACCGATAGCGGGTGCGAAAGCAATCACTAGTCCGTACATACCCATCGCCTTTCCTCGTTGGTCAACAGGGAATAGTAGGAAAAGAAGCGTTTGTAAAAGTGGCATCATAATTCCTGCTCCGGCTCCTTGTAAAATTCGTCCGAATAATAACAAAGGGAAATTATAAGCTACAGCTGCTAGTAAAGTACCTATTGCGAAAATACTCATGGCAGCCATAAATAATTGCCGAGTAGTATAGGTTCTAATTAAAAACGCAGTAATGGGGATCATAATTCCGTTTACGAGCATAAATACAGATTGTAGCCATTGCACTTTACTTTCTGAAATATGTAGATCAAGCATGATCGGCGGCAATGCGGTAGCTAAAAGCGTTTGATTTAAAATAGTGATGAAAGCACCCGATAATAACACGATCATAAGTGGTATATTCTTTTTTATGTCAAATGATTGTGTATTTCCCATAGTACGCCTACCCTCTTTTAAATGAATAGGTTATATTGTAACATAGTGTTTTAAAACTTGCTCTGAACTGAAACGGCAAGTAGTTATCTAGCTAAAAGTAATGAATTTCTTTTAACGAACGTACGATTCGAGTGGAGAAAAATAACTTTTAACGCTATGATTAGAGTAGATAGAACTTTCTTAGAGAAGTTTCAGCGTGGCGGCTTTCGTTGGAAAAGTACGTCATGTATAAAGGGGGAAATGGGTTGGATATTTATCAGGAGTTTTCGGCTCGTCATATGATGTCTGTCTTAGATTCGGAGGCATTTTTAGATTACTTACTTAGACAGTGGACGTTACGTGGTCGTCATCTAGATGTCTGTCATGTTATTGATCATCCGAAATTTGAAGAAATCATAGAAGATTATAAAGATGAGGAACGATTTTCTGTATTTTTAGAACTATCACAGCTGTATAAAGGTGAAATCCCTTTGGCGAATACATATAATGACACGCTATTAGCTATCGCTTACGGAGAAGATTTTGATCCGCTCGATATGGAATCAACTATTCATGTAAAAGGTGATTGGAAATTTCATTTATGGTTTTATTATTTAAATAATGAAGGCTATATACACGAAGCGTGGGAATTATTTGATAATGAAATCTATCCATTATGTACTAGCCTAGGTAATACACGAACAGAGCACATACAAGCGGTCTCAAGATACTTCGATGAGATTTGTATACTGATGGAGAAAACGAAAGATCCAGACATATTATATGGTGTGGATGAAAAAACCGTACGTAATTTGCATGAACTTTTTCTTTTAATCATCCGGAATAATATTTTGATAGACTTATCAAGTAAGCAAAGTTTTTGTGAAAACCTCGTCCACTTTTTCGTTAATAAAAACATGCATGAAGTGGGCGTCGAGTTTTATATAACATTCAAAGAATTCTTCAATTTGAATGATACACTTACGGTGTTAAAGCTGGTGGATTTGTCAGAACATGCAAATAATTACTATGCGGTTAATGTGATCTATGGAGATATTCAAACAGTAAAGTATCGTATAGACAAATACAAAAGTGAAATTACAGATCATTTAGATGCGATTTCAGAGTATATTTTACGTGTAAAACATTTGATTGAAGAAGAACATGGCGAGATGCTGCAAGAATTTTCATTTATTAAAGAAAGCTTTGACTTTTTCTTTGATGAATGTTCAATTTATGAAGATGTGTCTACAGACTTTTCCGATTTGTCTTTTCCGGAGAAAGATCAACTGTTGAGAAAATTGCTTGATGCCGTTATATGTTTTTTCAAAGATCAGAAGCAATTAACTTCAGATGCAGGAAATAAATTAGAACCAGCTTTGTCTATGTTAATTGATTATGAAGTAGGAATCGAAGGCATGCGTTTACGGAACCGCATTCTTTCTTTATCTCCGTCTGCTGGGATTGATTATAAAGAAATGATAATTACAGAAGCTTTAGCTAAGCTGCGTGATTTTTTAACTGAGTTCTATTTGATTAAATTATCTCAAGATGCCGGGATGATTCTTCAAAAGTACGGTAAAAAAGTGATTGAATCATATGATGAAGCAAAGGCATTTACGTTGCTTAAGAAGAACTATGCAGCACTGCGTCCAAGTGATTATTCTGTAAATCATAAGAAGATATATGGATTTACTACTGAAGAAGAACAGCGGTTTGTCGAGGAAGATCACCGAGTAGATAAATTAGTAGCTTTTGACGAAGTAAAAAAGTTATTGTTGACGGCAGAATGGCATTGGCAAAATCATCTGCAGTTTTTGGATTCCGATCTTGCAACAAATGAAAATACTCCAGGTCAAGAGTATACGTTCATCGTAGCCAATTATTTAAAAGCCGTAGAAATTTTCTTATGTGAAAAGCTGGCAGAAATTCAATTGGAAAAGGAAAATCTACCGCGAATTCAAATTTATAAGTTCGGTCAACCGAAAGATGTTCTCGTTGGCAGTGAAGACTATCGTAAGTATGTAACAATGGGGAACTTTTATCACTACATACTAGACTATGGAACCACTATATTAAAACCAACAGCTGATAAAAGAAAAGTGAAAGAGTATGTAACGCATTGGACAGCCAATGTACGTAATTCGCGTTTCCACAAAGATACTATTTTATCAATTGATGAGACAACTAGTATTCGTAAAGATACGTTAGTTATATTTAAACGATTGCTCTCTGATTTTGATTAATTTGTAGCACAATAAACCGTCTAGGACAGACTAGGCGGTTTTTTTATACACCCAATTAACCCTTGATAATATACCCCCTATGGTATATAGTAATGTCAATGAAAAAATATAAACATAGGGGATGATAAGAATGGGGAAGAAAATAGTAGTAATAGGTGGCGTAGCAGGCGGTGCGTCGACGGCAGCGAGAATTAGACGTATGGATGAACAAGCTGAGGTTATTATGTTTGAGAAAGGACCACATGTTTCCTTTTCAAACTGTTCGTTACCATTTTATTTAAGCGGAATCGTGGAAGATAGTGAGAAATTAGTATTGATGAATCCGGAAGACTTTAAGTCGAAATATAATATCGAAGCACGTGTTCAACAAGAAGTACTATCGATCAATCGTGAAGCGAAGACGATTCGTATTTCAAATGTTATAACGGGTGAAGAATACGATGAAAGTTACGATTACCTCGTACTATCACCTGGTGCCAGTCCGATCATACCTAATATAGAAGGCGTACACTCAAAGCACGTATTCACGGTGCGGAATGTAGTAGATATTGAACGGTTGAATCATTACGTAAAGACAATGAATGTAAATAATATAGCAATAATTGGCGGCGGGTTCATCGGAGTAGAAGTAGCAGAAAATTTAAAACTTGCAGAGCGTAATGTGACGCTGATTGAATTTGCTGAACAGATAATGATGCCATTCGACTATGATATGGTGCAAATTTTGCATAAAGAAATGGTTGACAAAGGTGTAGATGTAATTGTCGATGATGGGTTGGCAAGTATATCAGATACGCACGTAAAACTTAACTCGGGATCGGAAATTGAAGCACAAGTAGTAGTTCTGGCTATTGGTGTACGCCCTGAGATACAGTTAGCTAAAGATGCGGATTTAACAATTGGAGAATTAGGTGGTATTAAAGTAGACGCAAATTATAGAACGAATGATCATTCTATCTATGCGGTAGGTGATGCAATCGAAGTGTACCACCGTCTATTACAAAAACCTACAAGACTCGCTCTTGCTGGTCCAGCACAACGCCAAGCGCGAGCGGCGGCAGATCATATGTACGGCATTCCGCATCAAAACAAAGGAGTCATTGGTTCGTCAAGTATCCAAATTTTTGACTTAGCTGCAGCGTCTACCGGACTAAATGAAAAAATGGCGAAACAGGCAGGAATCCAAGTAGATAGTGTTTATATCATCGCTTCGGATAAAGTCAGCTTGATGCCTAACAGCAACCCATTACATTTTAAATTAGTATTTGAAGTACCAACAGGTAAAGTGCTTGGCGCTCAAGCGATTGGAAAAGGCAATGCAGATAAACGAATCGACGTGATGGCTACACTAATTTCGATGGGTGGTACGCTGGAAGATTTAAAAGAACTCGAGTTAACTTATTCACCGATGTATAGTACGGCAAAAGACGTTGTCAATTTAGCGGCTCTCGTTGCATTAAATATTCTTTACGGAAGATTTAAGCAAATTCATGTTTCAAAAGTGCGTGAGTTAGTA
The DNA here is from genome assembly GCF_003351785.1 of Sporosarcina sp. PTS2304. Classification (GTDB taxonomy): domain Bacteria; phylum Bacillota; class Bacilli; order Bacillales_A; family Planococcaceae; genus Sporosarcina. The sequence goes on along the minus strand of NZ_CP031230.1, from coordinate 1,302,473 downwards.
GAGAGTAATGCATATATTATAGATGTGCGCGAAGAACATGAGTTTGCTAAAGGGCACCTAGTGAATGCAGTAAATATTCCACTCAGTCAATTGCGAGATCGAATGTCGGAATTTCCGAAAGACGTTCCTGTGTATGTACACTGCCGTTCCTCGCAACGTAGTTATAATGCAGTAATGGCGCTACAAAATAGTGGTTTTATGAATGTGGTGAATATTTCAGGTTCATTTTTAGGAATTTGTTTATATGAGTATTTCAATGATGTAGTCAGTGGCAGAGAAGCAATTGTTACAGCGTATAATTTCAATTGAATTCACTACTAGTCCGTTTACTAGTAGTACGATAAAATAATAATCAGAGTATGAAATACAAAAGGGTAAAGTATATAAATGATGTTTAAAAACTATGCTAAAAGGGCACTTCAACATAGATAGATGTGAGGAGTGTAGCGAATGAAAAAAATAGCGTTGTATGCGTTTTGTTTACTATTTTTGTTAGCGGGAATCGGTCATTTTACAATGGAGCCTTTTTTTACAAATGCTATGCCCGCATGGGTGCCGTTTCGTAAGATAATTGTTTATATTTCAGGTGTCATGGAAATAGTGTTAGCTATCGGATTATTTATGAAAAATACACGTGCATTGACAGGTGTGTTGATAGCGATATTTTTAGTTCTTGTATTTCCGGTGAATATTTACATGGCGTTGACTGCAGAAAATTATGATTTACCGGCAGTTGCCTTGTGGATTCGTCTGCCTTTACAATTTGTATTGATTTGGTGGGTATGGAAAGTTCGTAAAGTAAAATGAATGAAAAATAGGACTGTTCAGAATGTCAGTAGCGACTGATTTTCTGGTCAGTCTTTTTTTAGTCGTTACGTTACGTTTTAGCCGGACTATGTAATAGACCGCTACTACTTTGCGAGATGATAGGTAACTACATTTTTCGTTGTTGTGTAAAAATGATGCAGACTCCACACGGCATGCAACTATAAAATAAAATTCAGCAGAGGAAAATGACAGGATTTTCTCTGCTGAATTTATGTGAAAGTCTTATTAGAATGCTGCGTTTTCTAATTGATATCGATATAAGCATTTCTAATCGTAAGATACTGTCCGTTAACTACATTAATGACTGTTTCACTTTCTACTACATCACTAATGATGAGATCCATCATATCTTGTCTACTGTCTTTACTTATCTCATAAAATCCGATGTCGCTAGTATTGTCTACTTTTAAATTCAACTGACCTGCTGGAATATCTGTGCCAACTTTATATTGTCCGGTTTTGTAGATTCCATCGGCTGGCTTCACATTTGGCGCAGTTGCAATTGGATACATTTCTCCACCGTCTAAAGTGAAGTATTCTCCTTGAAGCAAGGTTACGTACGTATGAGAACGACCATCCAAAGCAATATTAAATACGATGCTGTCTGGATTTCCTGATTGATCTTTTGAGTTTTCTAAAAAAGTCATGCCGGTTGAGAACACAATATATTCGCCTGGAGAAATATCTGTACCTACTTTATACGTTCCTGAAGTAATGGCTGCGGATGGTGCCGGCTTCGTTTGCACTGGAGTTGAAGTGGGCTTTTCGGCCGATCCTTGTGCAGAAGGTAGATCGGGTGCTTCAGTTGGCATTTCTACTGTGTCAGTTTTCGATGGTGTTGAAGTATTTTCGTTTTCTTTAGTAGTAGATGGGTTTGCAGAAGATGCACTTGGTTGTTGTGTATTTTCTTCTGTAGGCTCGTCAAGTACAACTTCTTCTGAACTCTGCCCACCAAAATCTTCAATTTCTGTAGGAGTATCTATAATAGGTGCTTCATTTTTCACAACAACTGGAGTTGGTTTATTATTCACAATGGATAAAATAATCGCTACCATTATGATGCCTATACCTACTACGCTCCACACGACTAGTTTCTTTTTTTTAGCATCTTTCATATACAACGTCCCTCACTTTTATCATTGTACTTATATAATACATGATAACATGTGGCATAATCTACCTATTACAATTTTATAGTAGGCAAATTAGTTGATTCGCCATCGGTTTATAAGTAAACTGATGAAAATAGCATAACGAGAGAAAGGGAGGACATGGATGTCTACGCATTCAAAAAGGATCGATCTGATGCTGTGGTTCCGATTGTCACGTGTGTATAACCAAAGTATTCGTCTGTCCAACCAACACTTGAAAGAGTGGGGACTTTCAGCTGCACAATTCGACGTATTAGCTCAAGTAGGAATGAATAATAAAATTTCTCAGCAAGAGCTCGGAGAAAAGCTTTTTGTCACGAAAGGAAATATTACGCATCTACTTCAAAAGTTGGAGCGGTTAGGGTTAATCGAAAGAGAGCAAGATTGGAAAACGAAGTACATCTCATTAACTGCAAAAGGAAATGAATTGTATAAAAAGGTTGTTCCCGTACAGGAAGAATTTCAAGCGAATCAGTTTAAAAATCTGACTGGCCAAGAAAAGAAGATGCTTAATGAATTATTAAAGAAATTAAAGGAGGAGTCTTAATGGAGATAAAAGGAATACATCATGTCTCAGCTATTACTGCAGATGCTAAAGAAAACTTGAATTTTTATACCAATATTTTAGGGTTACGACTTGTAAAAAAATCGGTCAATCAAGATGCGCCTTCTATGTACCATTTATTTTATGCTGATGAAAAAGGTCGTCCAGGAACAGACGTAACATTCTTTGAAATTCCGCGAGCTGGCCAAACGTATCAAGGAACGAATAGTATTTCCGCTACTTCATTTCGTGTGCCGAACGATAAAGCATTAGATTACTGGAAATTACGTTTCGAGGAGTTGCATGTTCCGCATGATTTAATTAAAGAACAAGCAGGCAGACAAACATTGCCTTTTACGGACTTTGAAGGTCAGCGTTTACTACTAGTGTCAGATGAACATAATACCGGAGTGGCAGGTGGTATCGCTTGGAATAAAAGCCCAATACCGCAGGAGTTTGGAATTATAGGTTTGGGTCCATCTCATTTGACAGTTGCGGATATTGAAGGCACAGAATCATTATTCACATCGGTACTTAATTTTCGAAAAAAAGGCACTTATCCTTCAGAAATGGCTGGACAACCAGACGTTGCAGTATACGAGACAGCAGAAGGCGGTACAGGAGCAGAAATTCATCTAGCGCATCGAACAGATTTACCGTCCGAACGTCCAGGCAAAGGCAGTGTTCACCATGTTGCGTTACGAGTAGAAAATGAGGAAGAGCTTCATGCATGGATTGACCGATTGAATGAACATAGTGTTGATAATTCGGGATATATTGATCGGTTCTATTTCCATTCGATTTATTTGAAAGATCCTAATGGGATTACGATCGAGCTTGCGACAGACGGACCAGGTTTTGCGACAGATGAAAAACTGGAGCATCTAGGTGAAAAGCTAGCACTGCCCCCATTTTTAGAAAACCGTCGTACAGAAATCGAGCAACGGTTACGACCATTATAATATGTAAAATGAAAGCGGCTGCTAAGTTGTGTTTTATGAACAATAGAAAGAAAGTATCTTCATTTGAAATATAGTTAAGAATAGCCTATATAATTTGGGAGTATCATATAAACACTTCTTGCCTGAGAATAATAGGTAAGAGGTGTTTATGTAGTTGGCCATTCATACTTCATTATTTGTGATACACTGTTTTTAAAGAAATAATTGGTACTTAAGGGATTGAGTGAGAACTACGGGGGCGAGAACTATGACAGGTACATTTTCCAATCAATATAAATTACCTCAATTGCCTATTCCGGCATTGGCAGACACGAAAAAGAAATTACTTTCAGCGATTAGACCGCTAGTAAGTAACGCGCAATATCAAGAAACTTTACAAGCAGTGAAGTTGTTTTTTGAAGATACTGGAGAGGCGCAGAAATTACAAGCTAAGTTAACCGAATGGGATCAACGCATCGAAGGAAGTTGGCTAAAACCTTTTTGGTATGAATTATATGTTACGTCCAGGGAACCTCTACATACGTCCAGTAATTTTAATATTCTAGTAGACAATGTAACTTTTCGAACTAACTATAGCGTAGCTTCATTGGCAGGGAAAGTATGCCGGTCTGTGGCGGAACTCTATCAAGCGATACGTAATGGAGAAGTGGAACCTCAAAAAATAAAGGGTGTCCCAATAGATACGAGTCAATATCCAAACTTCTTTCGTTCGATCCGCATACCTAGACGAAGGTGCGATACATATGAAGTCGCTACATCTACAAAAGAACCAATTTTTATCGTTTTAATGTATAAAGGACATTGTTACAAGCTACAGGTTGTAGATGATAATAATATTATGTTAACTAGCAACATATTATCTGATGCCATATTATCTATATTCACATCTGAAAATACACGGGGACCAAATGTTGGAATGATGACAACTGCGATGCGAGACCGAGCAGCTGACATATATGAACAACTAGTAGTTTCCGAGGTAAATGAAAAAACATTACAACAAATTGCGAATGCACTCGTTGTCGTTTCGATTGATGAAGAAAGTAGTACCGCTGCAGAAGCATTAACAAACTTATTTATAAGTGGTTCGAATAAATGGTTTGATAAGACATTTCAGATAGTCCTAACAAAAACAGGTGAAATCGGCTATAGTGTTGAGCATACTGCTGTGGACGGAACTACTAGTTTTGCAGTCATTGAGTATATTCAAAACAAACTGATAACAAATGATAACGAACGTTCAGAAACAGTCAATAAAGCAATTGTTAAAAAGTTGCCTTGGGAAATTTCAGTTAACGTGCAATCAGAACTAAATGAATTAGAGCGGGCAAATAAAGAAACAGTAGAAGGCTACACAGTAGTAAGTAAAAATTTCAACTCATTCGGAACTCAAGAGATTAAGCGTTTAAAATTTAGTCCGGATTCTTTTTTTCATATGGCTTTGCAAGTAGCGCAATATCGCATATTTTCACGTATGCGGAGTACATATGAAGCGGTGTCAATGAGGAGCTATTATGAAGGCCGGACGGAATGCATACGCCCGTCAAATACTGAAAACCTTACATTAGCAAAAGCAATAGCAGAAGGAGAGCAAGATCAGGAATCTCTATTGGACTTAATGCGACAAGCGAGTACAGCACATTCGATTCAGATGAAAGAAGCACAGAGAGGTTTCGGCATCGAAAGGCATTTATTTGGATTAAAGAAAATGTTTGAGTTATATAAAGAGGAACTTGATATAGCGGGATGTCCAAAACTATTTAATGATCCAGGTTATGCAGCATTATGTCAAAACTTTATTTCTACGAGTAATATGACCAGTCCATTAGTGAAAAGTTGTATTTTCGGTCCGGTTGAAGAAGATGGATACGGCATCTTCTACGTATTATTAGAAGATCGAATTGGAATTAATTTATCTAGTACAAAAGCAAATGAGTCAACTGCTAAACTTCTGGTCGACGAACTGATGCAAGCATTGGAAGAGTTACGTGAGATTGCGTTAGTATGAAGACGGAGCATGAAATATAATAGAAATTTCAATGAGGAGGCAACTGTCATGTATGGACTTTATTCTGTAAAGCTTTTATTTGAATCGAACTATCATCCTGATTCTATTGCGGAAAGAGTATTGGAAGAGCGAATAGTAATAGTACGTGCGAAACATTTTACTGAAATCGAAAGTTTGATTAAGAAAAAATTCCCGCCAGACCGCTATAAAAATGCGGAAGGAGGTATAACAACTAGTACACTTGTAGGCATTTTGGATATATTTGAACTAGTTGATAACATTGAAAAATCACTTGAATTTGCGGAAGTATACAGCCGTCATTTACTGGTGGATAAAGATATACGTACGGATGAAGCGATTAAACTATATTCGTTAAATGCGTAATAATAAGCTGACACCTAATCGTAATAGGCAGATGTCAGCTTGGTTAACGCGTCTCCTCTAAAAAAACTTGATGAGACGTAAAGAATTCTTCAAGATTCTCTCCTGATTGTTCTTGCATAATTCGTATGAAGTCAGCAGTCGTAGCGATATGGAATGTCATTTCCTTCACATAAGCACGTAAACCTTTATAAAATTTCTCATCACCTAGTTTTCTATGCAAGTTGCTCAACATCAATGCTCCACTGTCATACATTATATCTCCATAAACATCCATATCCGATTCAGCAAAATCAGAAACTGCAGATGTGATGCTGTATTTTAATGGTTCGTCATCAATCCAATCGAAAGTAGCCGTATCGTAATAAGCTACATAACTTGCGAATGTCGTTAAAGATTCATCCAGCCAAGGTTCACGGTAGGGGTTATTGCCGACGAGACTATAAAACCATTGATGTGCTACTTCGTGCATAACGGTCACTGCTAAATTTTCTTCGTCGTTGAGAAATGGTGTGTTCATCATAACGAGTTGCGGATACTCCATCCCTCCATCAAAGTTTTCTGAGTAATCCACACTAGTGAGCGTTAAAGTATCCCACGGATAAGGACCGAATAATTCGCTGTAAGTTGTAAACGACTTGGTAGCAGCATCCATAATCAACGCAGCTTCTTCGTCGTCGTAAGCGTAAACGAAGATATCTGTGTCTTCTACCCGTTGTTTTTTTGCCACACGTTTAGAATAAAAGACAGCCGCAAAATCACGAACATTCTTAGCGGTAAAATGATGGGTTTTCTGATCACCGACTGATCTCGTCTCGTTTACTTCACCGGTTGCTACTACGTGTATAGAATTAGGCAGTGTAAAGCGAACATCATAATCTCCATTCAGTGAATAAAATGATTCCCCATAATCAAAATACGGATGTAGATTCCATCCGTGCGAATCGTGAACGGCTAAAATTGGAAACCAATTACCTAAAGAAACCTGTTTTCCTGACCAGCCGAACCGATGCTTGTCTTCGGGAATGGTAACTTGAAATGCAATATCAAGAGTGATTTGTTGATCTTGCGGAATAGAAAGTTCTGATACTTTCAATGTAGTATCATCAACTTCGTAAGGAAGTCGTTTTTCTTCCGATAAGACTTCTTGAATGTCGATCTTTCCATCTGTAAATACCTGTGCATTTGGCCAAATAGAAAAGTATACGGATGTCATCTCAGGTTCAAAATTGTTTTCAAAAGAGACTTGCATTGTTGCCGAAATAGCATGTGTACTTTCTTCATAAACAGCATCAATCGTGTAAGAAGGGGCTGCAGGTCCATAACGAATGGATTGTGTGGAAAGCTCTTTCGCTGAATAATGACTTTCTGCTTTCTCATTGTTTTCTCTACATCCGAAAAGACTACAAGCTATAATAAGTAATAGAAATAATTTTATTTGCATCGTACCCACCTTCCGAATTCATGTATCGAATGGAGAAAAGAAAAGAGCAATCCATCGAAATTAATGTTATACTTGCCAAGTATATTTTACAAGCGAGTAGGTGAAAGATATAATTGAAGTAAAAATTTCTCCAATTAGTGGCGGAGAGTTCAACAGAGGAGTATTCGCAACATGTGATATTAAAAAAGGTACGTTACTACATGAAGCACCTGTTATCTCCTATCCGAATGAACAACATGAATACATTGAAAAGACTATTTTAGCAGACTACGCTTTTGAGTATGGAGCGAACCATACCGCTATACTTTTAGGCTATGGAATGTTATTTAATCACTCATATGAGCCAAATGCCACTTACGACATCAACTTTGACAAGCATACGTTTGATTTCTTTGCACATAAAGATATTAAAGCAGGCGAAGAAGTATTGATTAACTATAATGGCGATGTAGACGATGATGAACAATTATGGTTCAATGAAGATTATGATGGAACAGCTAATGATTAATGACAATCCCTTCGATTCATTGATGAATCGAAGGGATCGTCCTCATCTGTCCTAGTAGCTCAGCTGGATAGAGCAACGCCCTCCTAAGGCGTAGGTCGGGGGTTCGAATCCCTCCTGGGACGTAATAATTAAATTAGATAAATAAGAGACCTGTGTGTAAAGCATGGGTTTTTTGTGTTTTCAAAATTTCCTTCCATTTTTTCATATTTAAAACCAAGTAAGTTGATTTACTATATTGCGTATAATGTACTCATGGATTTATTTAAAAGCGAATTTGACTATGGCGATTGGATGGTGTGACGCTCACTTAGATTATCTTGAGGCATTTGATTTCAGACGATATACCGCTCTCCTTCAGGAAAGTAACCGGTTCTGTAAGGAAATTTCTAAACAATACATGACCTCTACAATTACTCGTCAAAAGCATCTCATTTTCAAATGCCAATTCCTTTCTTTGGACCATCAACATTCTTGTAAATACCCTATATTCTGAAAAATCAATGTTTTATTAGGTTTAAAAAAATTTTTCAATTAGTAGGAATCTGACTGATATTCAGATTATTTAGATAATAGTTTGAATTGCTTAAGAAAGATAGTTATACTTCGCTATGTACAAAAAAACGGAGGTGTTGGAATTTGAAATGGTTTAAAAATTTATTTTTCGGATTTTTAATTATTGGATTGGTATTTCCACAAAACATGGTATCCGCAAAAGAGAACATGCGAGATGGAGAAGTAGAAATCATACGGGATGAGTATGGTGTACCACATATTTATGCGCAGAATACACATGACTTATACAAGGCTTATGGTTACACAATGGCAAAGGATCGTCTTTTTCAACTAGAAATGTTTAGACGTGCAAATGAAGGGACAGTTTCAGAAATACTAGGAGAAAAGTTCGTACCGAGAGATGAGCAATCTAGAAGAGATGCATCTACTGATAAAGAAATTGAAAATATGTTTGCTAGGCTCGATAAAGATGAAAGAGAGTTAATTAATAAATTTGTGGAAGGTATCACTTTATATGTAGAAGAAGCTTTAAAAGATCCTGATAATAAAATCACAAAGGAATTTCATGACTTTGGAATCCTGCCCAAAAGGTGGAGCACCACAGATATTATTCGCGTATATATGGCAACGCTTTCATTTTTTATGGACAGCCATCAAGAATTAACAAATGCTGAAATATTAAAGAAACTTACAGATGAATATGGTAAAGAACAAGCAACGAAAATGTTTGATGATTTAGTTTGGTCAGATGATCCTGAAGCGCCAATTACAGTTGAGAATAAAAATAAAGAAAACGTGTCAACGAGCGTTAAACAAAATTTGTCGATTGCAGTTGCTGATTCTGCAAAGCAGGTGAGAGAAGATCGAGAAAACTTTATAGCGTTAACTGAAGAACTAGGCATTCCTTTAAAAATTGGAAGCAATACAGTAGTAGTAGGCCCTGATAAATCTGAAAGTGGGAATGCGTTACTGCTAAGCGGACCACAGGTTGGTTTTATTGCTCCTGGGTATTTATATGAAATTGGTCTGCACTCACCTGAAATCGACATTGAAGGTTCTGGATTTATTGGGTTTCCATTTATTATGTTCGGTTCAACTGATAAATTTTCATTCAGTTCAACTGCAGGATATGGAAATATTGTTGATATTTTTGAAGAAAAATTACATCCAGATGACCCGGAAAAATACTTCCATAATAACGAGTGGAAAAAGATGGATAAAAGAACGGAAGTTATTAAAGTGCGACAAGAAAATGGTGAAATAAAAGAGATAAAAAAAGAATTTTATAAAACCATTCATGGTCCAATAGTTAGTATGGATACAAAAAATAATGTAGCATACAGTAAAGCATGGGCCTTCCGCGATACTGAAGTAGATAGTATGATGGCGTACATGAAAATGAATTGGGCACAAAACATAGATGATTTTAAACAAGCAGCGAGTGAATTCACGATGTCCATTAATTGGTATTATGCAGATACTTCCGGAGATATTGGTTATTTTCACGTAGGTCGAATTCCTAAAAGAAATAATACTATCGATCCAAGATTACCTACGCCCGGTACAGGTGAATACGATTGGACAGGCTTCCAGTCGTTTGAAAGTAATCCTCAAATGATCAATCCACCAAGTAGTTATATTGCTAACTGGAATAATAAACCTGCTGCAGGATGGTCTAACGGTGAAAATAATTTTGTGTGGGGAAAAGATAACAGAGTACAGCAATTTATAAATGGTTTGGAAGCGAAAGACAAATTTACCTTTGAGGATATTAATAAAATTAACTATACAGCAAGTTTCGCTCAACTTCGGAGCCATTATTTCAAACCGTTATTAATAAAGACATTGGAATCGCATCAAGAAAAAAATAAAGATTATAGCTATTTAATTGAGGAACTTAATAACTGGAATAATTTAGAAGAAGATAAAAATAAAGACGGATATTACGATGCAGGAATTGCTACATTCTTTGCGGAGTGGTGGAAGAGCACTCATACAAATTTGTTTGATAAAACCCTTAAAAATGTATGGGATCTTACAAAACCAATTACTGATCAAAAAATGGGAGCAACTCTTGCCTATAAAGTGCTAAATAAAGAAGTTACGAATTATAATTGGATGAATAAAGATGTTGAACAATTAATGTTAGATAGTGTAGATGAAGTTTTATTGAAATTACAAAAGGAAAAGGGAACAGAAGTCGACAAGTGGCGTTCTCCAATACGTACAATGAAATTTGGCGATACTTCTTTAGTTGGTGTGCCACACGGTTATGGATCTGACAGACCTATTATAGAGATGAACCGTGGAAGTGAAAACCATTATCTTGAAATGAAACCAGAAGGTCCAGTAGGATTTAATGTCACTCCACCAGGACAAATCGGTTTTATAAAAAAAGATGGTACGCTAGATAAACATTATGCAGACCAGATTAGTATGTATGAAAACTGGGAATTTAAAAAATTTCTTTTTAAGAAAGACGATGTGAAAAAAGCAGCAGTGTCTTCAGAAGTTTTAAAACTCGATCATGCTGATAAAATTGTTTCGTTCAACGATGTTTCACTAGAGCATCCAAATTACTCAGCAATTGAATACTTGTTTAATAAGAATATTATTACAGGCTATGAAGATAGTACTTTTCGCCCCGAGAAGCAAGTCACACGTTCACAGATAGCTATTATACTTACACGCGCTTTAAATTTACAACTTGAACAAGGAGTGTCGTTCGAAGATGTGGCACCAGCGCAAAGTCCATATATTGAAGCTGTTAAAAAAGCAGGTATTATGAATGGCTTTAGTTCAAAAAGGTTTGGCCCAAATGATTCAGTAACTAGAGGACAAATGGCGCTCATTCTTACTCGAGCGTATAAATTAGAAAAAGCTAATAAAGAAATATTTTCTGATGTAAATAAAAATGATCCGAAATATGATGCTATTCAGACATTAGGTTCATTACATATTTTTTCTGGATATGCTGATGGAACCTTTAGATCTTCTAATTCAATAAATAGAGGTCAGATTTCTGAAATACTCGTAAAAACGATTGAGCTACAGAAAGATAAAAAATAGCTGTTGAATATAGTGGTGGACTAGAGTAAATCTCTTTTCTACCACTATCTTTTTTATATTTTATCGAGCTCGTTAATTAACGAAAGAAAAGAATGGTCTTTTTAGAAATGATGTATTTTTGAGGAGTATATGTAGAGTTAGTGTACACTTTAAGATTTCCTCTTCGGAAAGCATATCATCTCAGCAAGACGCAATTACATTCAGGCTACTACCATTTCAATCCACCATCCAAAGTCGACTGCTTATTTCTATCGTCTAACTCGCTTTTGAACCAAAGAATGGAGTATTCAAAATATGGTTAGTCAACGGGCGTAATATTTTAAAATTTTGAGGAAATGAGACTACAAAAATTGATAAAACTACCCGACTAGCTAAAAGAAGAGTCCTTTCTTACATCTATGCTCACTTATGCGTATAATAGATGAAAACGTAATAAGCAGGGGGATTCGCAATTGACTAACGTGGAAATCATGAATTATATGAAAAGGAAAATTGAAGAAGATCCATCGCTTGCAAAAAGTGAATGGCAAGGAACGTGTAACTATGTAGTAGGGGAACTTGTCTCTTTAAAAACAGTAGATTTAAATGAAATAAATGTGGACGACGTGGCTAAGCCTGGAGAGATGCAAGTAGTACCGGTAGAATTATTTATTGCTGCGGCTACAACGAGTTTTGGCATGACTTTTCATTTGGCAGCACACAACGAAGGAATTGTTATAGACAAAGCGAATATTGTGTTTAGCGGAACTTTTGATAAGGCTGCATTTTTAGGAATGATTGACGGATATAGCGGCATTACTCGTCCCATGCTTGTCTTATCGGTAGAATCGTCGACAAATAAAGGGAAACTAGCCGAGATCGCAGCTATCGCGATCGAACGCTCACCTGTGCTTTCAGGTATAAAAGAACAAGTCGTTTTACATATTCGATAATAATCCAAATACAACAGACATCTGTTGTCGAAAAAAGCCGTACCTTTTGTAGTAGTACGCTCTCTGCTGAAATGAAATGTACTAAATATTTTTCTCGAAAAAGAGACCGTCACAGAAAATCAGACATGACTGACTTTCCGGACGGCCTCTTTTTATAAATATCTTTATCTTTATCTTACGGAATGTGTTGGTGTGCTGCTGAATAAATTGATAAAACGCATAAACCATGGTTCGAACCATTTTCTTTGCCAAATCACTATACTCGCTACAACGAATGCAATGAATGCACCCATCAAGACATCTGTCGGGTAGTGAACACCGCTGAAAATTCTAGATAAAGCCATGAGCACAGAAAATGCTAAGAGAATCGTTCCGAAACTTTTCCGCTTCCAAAAAAGGGCGATTGCCAAAGCGAAAGAACCTGCTGTATGATTGCTGGGGAACGAAGGATCGGTGTCTAGTTTATCAACAAGCAATGTCACGTCATGATTGACAAAAGGACGTTCGCGGAAAAATGAAAGTTCGAGAACCTTGTCAATGCCGATAGTGAAAACAGCGATCGTAAAAGCGAATAAAACGATTTTTCGATTTTCCAATCGATTGCCATGTTTCGTAAACCATAACCAAATGAAAACCAGTCCGAATGCTAGAGGACCGAACTTAGTAAAGAGAACGACTAGTTGATCAACAACGTAATTATGGCCAGCGAATTGGTTGATCAACTCAAACACTTTGAAATCTAAAGTCATTTTTGTGAATCCTCAACATCAGACCCTGAGTAGTATAAATCCTCTTCTGTTTCCGTAGATTGTGCTTCTGCTTCCTCTTCTTCTTTCTGAGCGTCTGTAGATAAAAACTCTTGTAAAGCTTCTCTGTTTTTATATAAGTTTATATCTAACACTTCCCCGACATTCACTCGTTTATCATCGAATGAACCTTCTAACGGAATTCTCAGTGTTTCTAACTCTTCTGGCTTGTCGCCTGTCATTAACCCTTTTCCAATCGTAAGCAATGTGCGTTTATCAATATTCGTATCAATATATGGATCGACGACACCTAGTACTTTCGGTAAATTAAATAAAGTTTTGACACTCATCGCTTGTTCTTTCAGTTTGGATAATGCTTCCTGTTGTCGTTGTACACGTCCGAAATCGCTATGGATATCATGTCTGAAGCGTACGTAACCAAGTAGTTGTTCACCATTTAATGACTGCTTACCCGGCTCTAGAGTCATACCGATGCCATGTGACATCGTATAAGGAATGTCTACGTCAATACCATCCGGCGCGATCACATCCACGATTTTCGAAAAACCTTCAAAGTTAACGATTGCATAATATTGAACGTCTACATCAAAATTATGTTTAATCGTTTGACGAACTAATTCAGGGCCGCCAAATGAATAAGCTGCGTTAATTCTTTGCATCCCATACCCGGGAACTTCTACATATGTATCACGCATAAGGGAAACAAGCTTTACTTTATTTGTGTCTTGATCGTAATGGCCAATCATCAAAGCATCCGAGCGAGAATCTTCCTCGTCACCTCTAGCATCATTCCCGATAAGCAAAACATTAATTTCACCAAATTCCGCGTCTGCACCTTCAAACGGATCGTAAATAGAGTCTGTACTATTATCGTTAAGACCTGTTTCGATTTCATTCGTTGTCGTATTTGCTAGTGAGACGCCACTATTATATTGATAAATGAAGTAGAGACCTCCAGAGGCTATGACAAGCATACATAGCGTAAAAATCGTCAGTTTCACTCTTTTCTTTAACTTTCTTTTTTTACCGTGTCGTTTTTCATTCTTTTCCAATATGCCACCTACTCATCTGATTATGATTTCTTTACTAGTACGTTAGAAGCGATTTGAACCGCGACTGCATCATCAAGATACCCAACTGCAAATAAATAGTCCGGTATGACATCGACAGGAACAATGAAGTAAAGTAAAGCACTGCCGATAATAGCTAGTTCACGTGTATTGCCTTTTTGTGTTTTAAAACGAGTAAATAATTTTTTCATCTGGTCAGCAAATGGTCCGATGCCACCTGCAGCTTTTAGTTTTTCCGTGAATTCATATAAGATCCTTTGCTTGCCTTCAGTTGTTTTCGCATAATCTTCATAGTCTGCCAACTGTGACTCAACTTGCGCAAGGGAAAGCTTAGTGGACAACAAGTCTGACGTGTTGACCAATTGTTCAATAGTTGCATCATATTCGCTCGAAGATTTTTTCTCTGGAATAACAGAGTAACCGTCAGCTTCTAATAACTTGGCTAACGGAATGGCCAAAACGGAAGAAAACTTTTCCAAATGATCCAGCGTCGCTTTTCGCTTATCGTTAATGATTCGAGAAATCGTTGAGGTGTCGATATCTGTAAGTTCGCTTAGCTTACGCATAGACAATGAATGCTCATCTAAAGTTGAACGCAATAATTGGCCGATCGATTGATCTGAATTAACCTCTAACATAAGATGAACCCCCTTCGAAAAACAAACAATAGCTTTCGTAGCATGAATACTAGTTTTTGCACTCTAAAAGATAATAATAGTTTGTTGACAATTTGTCAACGTTTGAAGTAAAAAGTTTATTCTTGTCGAACGATGGAAGTTGTTGCGCCTAATCATTTTCATGTTTATTCCAAAGCCATTTTATAGGTTTTTGAAAAAAATCACATTATAATAAAAGATAGTAGAAATGTAGCGCGCAATTTTACATGATAAATAGATTCCCTATATCGAGATAGGAGAAGGAGGCATTATTTTGCTGAAGAAACTGATAATTTTATTGGCTTTGCTCACGATAGTAAGTGGGTGTGCTTCAACTGCTACTAGTCAACATGACGCAAATACAGTGAATATGCAAGATCTGGCCGGAAAAACAGTAAATATTGCAGATTTTAAAGGTGAAAAAGTGTATATAAAATTTTGGGCATCATGGTGTCCGATTTGTCTAGCAGGATTATCTGAAGTTACTACTCTTGCTACACAAGATCATGATTTTGAAGTAATTACTGTCGTTGCCCCTGGCTATAATAATGAAAAACAAACGGATGATTTTATTAAATGGTTTTCGGATGTTCAGCATGTGGAGAATTTACCGGTATGGTTAAATGAGGGTGGGAATGTAGTGGAAGAGTTTAACGTTAAAGGTTATCCTACTTCTGCGTTTTTGAACACAAAGGGAGAACTAGTTCGCTCGCAGCCGGGACATTTATCCAATGATCAAATTATTGAAGCCATGAATGAAATTGATTAATAGAAAGGGAGTATTCTGATGAAATATAATTACTTGCTCGTGTTATTAAGTATTATGCTACTAAGCGGATGCGGTGCGGGAACGAGTAATTCAACTGCGACTGATTTAACATCAAGCCCGGATTCTGGAACTGCTTCTGCGTATCCTGCCAATCCGAATAAAGACCTAACATTTGATACGGATCACTTACAAGATATCTACTTGGCGGGCGGTTGTTTTTGGGGTGTAGAGGCTTATATGGAAAGAGTGTACGGTGTCTATGATGTGACATCTGGATACGCCAATGGAACGACAGAAAAACCTACCTATAAGGATGTCATTTCTGGAAAAACGGGTCATGCAGAAACAGTCCATGTACAATACGATCCAGAGCGCACAGAACTGAAGACGATTTTGGAACATTTCTTCATGATTGTAGATCCGACTTCATTGAATAAGCAAGGAAATGACAGAGGGACACAGTATCGTTCAGGAATTTTTTACAGCAATCCTGACGATTTGGCGACTATTGAAGAAGTTATAGCAAACGAACAAAAGCGTTACGAAGCTGATATTGTAACGGAAGTAGAGCCATTAAGTAGCTATACATTAGCAGAAGACTATCACCAAGATTATTTAGAAAAAAACCCAAATGGATATTGCCACGTAGAATTTGATACATTAGAAAATCAAGAAATTCCTTCGGTTATTAATCCGGCGGACTATCCGAAACCGAGCGATCAAGAGCTAAAAGAAAAATTGACCAAGAATCAATATCAAGTGACACAAGGCGATCACACAGAAGCTGCATTTTCCAATGAGTACTGGGATACGTTTGAGGATGGTATATACATCGACGTAGCGACCGGCGAGCCGTTATTCTCCAGTACAGATAAATACGATTCACAGTGTGGGTGGCCGAGCTTTACTCAGCCCATCATCCCCGAAGTCATTACAGAGCATGAGGATCGAAGTTTTAATATGGTAAGAATTGAAGTTAGAAGCCGTGCGGGAGACAGTCATTTAGGTCACGTTTTTGAAGACGGACCAAAAGATCGCGGCGGATTACGTTATTGCATCAATAGTGCAGCGATTGACTTCGTTCCGTTAGAAGAGATGGAAAGCAAAGAGTACGGCTATCTGAAAAGCTATGTAAACTAATGTACACTATAAAAATGGAGGGAAAGGTAGCGTTGGCTTCCTTTCCTTTTTTCGTGTAGGAGCTAAGGGTTATATATATGACTAATAGTGGATAATGAACCAATACGCACTAGAGAGATTCGTTTATTCACTTTGAATCGCTATGTATTAAATAAGAAATGATTTTTCTGTTATCATTTGCATATAACTAAAGGAAACGAGGGGAAGGGATACGATGAAAGAAATGATTGCCAAATGTAAAGAACAAGTAGAAGCAATTTATAACCAATATGATGCCAGCCACGATTTGGATCATATTGACCGCGTCATGAAAAACGCAGAGAAGATTTTATTAACAGAACCAAATGCGGATGAATGGGTCGTGCGTCTTGCGGTGCTATTACATGATGTAGAAGATGCGAAATATGAATCCGTACATGAAGCTACAATCAATGAAATTTTAAAAACTATTGGAGCACACGATGAATTAATCGAAAAAGTAGTAACTGTAATAGAAAGTGTATCTTATAATGGTGGGCACGCGATTGATATCACCTCTATTGAAGGTGCCATTGTTCGGGATGCAGATCGTTTGGACGCAATAGGCGCGATTGGAGTCGCACGAACATTTGCCTTTGGAGGTGCGCGCGGCAGGAAATTATACGATGTGGAAGAAGAAGCACGCAGGACGATGTCAGCTTCAGAATACCGCTCTAAAGAAACAGCCTCTGTCACGCATTTTCATGAAAAGCTATTATTGCTGAAAGATTTAATGGTGACAAAGGAAGGCACGAGACTTGCACAGGAGCGTCATGACTTCATGGAAATATTTTTACAACAGTTGAAAAAAGAAATTGAATAACGGATGTAGTGCTGATTGAACATAGCACCGTATCGTTAGTAAGAAAAATCTTCATGCCTATAGTAGTGAAAGTGGATGGAGACATTTTAAATTATTGTTTTAATTGTTCTACCTCCTTCAGTAAATAGTTAATTTGTTCCTGTATATGGGAAGTTGTCTCGTCTTCTTGCTCTTCTGCCTCAAGAGCCATATAGGCAGCAAGTGTAGTAATCGCTTGACCAAAAAGACTGACAGTTTCTCCAAGTAATGCTAATTTAGCGATTTGCGTGTCAGTGGATGTATGGTTTTGTTTTGTGGAATTACCCATAAAATGCCCTCCCAAATCTTTTATTCTATCATATGAAAAAATCCCGAAACTGTTTCTGAACGCATGAAAGGGATGGAGGCAAACATAGTATGAAAAAAAGGAGTGTATGTGCTTTGTATAATGAAACAACGAATCGTGTAATTACAGTTTTTGGTGAAGGAGCAGTTAAAGCCTCGCCCGATACTGTTCATATTGTGTTATCTGTACAAACGAGAGGAACAGAGTTGCAAGATATCCAGCAAGAAAATGCGAATCGAATGCAAAAAGTACTCAATTCATTGATGGATATGGGTGTTGAAGATTCCGCTATTCAAACGGTTAATTATCAAATCCAACCCGTCTACGATTATGTAAATGGAGAACAAGTCTTTCGCGGATATGAAGTACTCAATACGATTCGTGTGACGAGCAATGATCTATCAAAAACAGGTGAAATAGTAGATACCGCTGTGAAAAATGGAGTCAATCAAGTCGGATCCATCGAATTCGCCATTCAAAATCAAGAAAATTTTTATCAGCAAGCACTAACCCTCGCTTTGCATGATGCAGAAACGAAAATGGTTACGATTGGCTCTTCATTGAAATTAGCCAACCGGCCGATAGTATGGAAAATTGAAGAACAACACACCTCACAACCAGTCGCTTTCCGCGCAATGACCATGGCAGATACTGTTACTCCTATTGAATCTGGCACATTGACGATTAGTGCCAGTTTGATGGTAAAGTATCAAATCGTCTAAACGAATATTTTGTAAAGTATGCATGCTATGTAGTCTAGCGTTTGACCGTCTGCTACTATAAAAGAAAGCAACTGAAAGAGGCGGTCGTATGAATATACGGTTTATTATTAACGAGAGGGCAGGACAAGGGAAAGGGTTGTTGGAGTGGAGAAAGTTGCGGGCGGATGCATATCCTCACGATTTCACCCGTTCGCGCGGACATGCAACGGAACTCGCGCGGCAAATCATTCAACAACAATCCGAGCCCTTCTTGCTTATCGTAGTCGGCGGGGACGGCACCATTCATGAAGTGTTAAATGGCGTAGCGGGTCATTCGCATGTAACAGTGGGTGTAGTAAAGGCGGGATCAGGAAACGATTTCGCTCGGGAATTTCCATCGTTTACTTGTTTGAAAGCTATCGAAAATTTCAGCGAAGCCATTTCTGTACAACACAGAGCAGTGGATTTTGGACAAGTGCGACTAGCCGAAAAATCTAGTCGGTACTTTGCGAGTAACTGCGGCTTCGGTTTAGATGCAGAAATATCGCTAGCTGCTAGTCAGTCTAAATGGAAAAAACGGTTGAACAAATGGAAGCTTGGACATCTTGTGTATGTGTTAACTGTCGTTCGCTCCCTGTTGGTTTTTACACCTTTTGAAGCAATAATTCAAAATGGGAATGAGAAAAGAATTTTTAACGGTTCTCCGAAAAAAGTCTTCATCTTCAAGCGTGTGAAGGGCAAAGCCTAACGGTAAGTTGGAGATGAATTTCGGTTGGGCAATAGCCAAAAAGCAATTTCGGTTGCTTTTTATTTTTTGTCATATTACAATCAGTTGTATAGTGTATAAAGGTTGGTGTATCAATGAAATTAGATAATAACAACCATTCAGTGTTCCTGCTGCACTACCATCTTGTTCTGGTTGTGAAGTATAGAAGAAATGTATTGGATGGGGAAGTATCCGAGTACGCCAAAGATATGTTTATCAGAATTTCAGAAAACTACAATATAACGTTAGTCGAATGGAATTATGATGAAAACCATATCCATGTCTTATTCAAGGCACATCCGAATACTGAAATGACAAAGTTTATCAATGCTTATAAAAGTGCCAGTTCCCGATTGATCAAAAAAGAATTCCCGAAAGTGAAACAGAAACTTTGGAAAGAAATGTTTTGGTCCAGAAGCTTCTGCCTACTCACAACAGGCGGTTCCCCAACAGAGGCAATCAAAAAATATATCGAAAATCAAGGTCAAAAGTGAGGTGATAGGATATGACCAAACATCACAAAGCATACAAATTCCGCTTATACCCAACGGAGGAACAGGCACTTCTCATACGTAAAACTTTTGGTTGTGTTCGGTTTGTCTATAACAAGATGTTGGCTGAACGAAAAGAACTATATGAAACGTACAAAGACGATCAAGTGGAACTGAAGAAGCAAAAGCTACCTACTCCTGCTACATACAAAACAGAGTTTGAATGGCTGAAAGAAGTAGATTCGCTAGCTTTAGCTAACGCCCAATTGAATTTGCAGACAGCATATAGAAATTTCTTCAGTGGCACTGCTGATTTTCCTAGGTTCAAAAGTAAAAAATCCAGAAAATCCTATACAACGAATGTGGTAAACGGCAATATTATGTTACTGGATGGTCATATCAAATTACCAAAATTAAAACTTGTAAAAATTATACAACATCGTACTATACCTGAAGGCCACACAATAAAGTTCTGTACCCTATCAATGACACCAGCAGGGGCATATTATGTTTCCATTCTCACTGAATATAAACAAGAAATTATCCAAAAAGAAGTAAAAGATGTCGTTGGATTAGATTTTGCGATGGCTGAACTGTACGTAAGCAGCGAAGATGAGAAAGCCAATTATCCTCGCTTCTATCGTCAAATGTTGGCACGATTAGCAAAAGAGCAACGCATTCTATCTAGGCGCACGAAGGGTTCTTCCCGTTGGAATAAGCAACGAATGGTAGTCGCCAAACTGCAAGAGAAAGTGGCTAATCAACGCAAGAATTTTCTCCATCATCAGTCGAAGTCATTAGCTTCCACCTATGATGCAGTCGTCATAGAAGACTTGGATATGAAAGGAATGTCACGAGCCCTTCGTTTCGGCAAAAGTGTCTATGATAATGGTTGGGGCATGTTTACGACTTTCTTAGATTATAAACTGAGAGAACAGGGAAAACGGCTAGTCAAAATAGATAAGTGGTTTCCCTCTACAAAACTGTGTTCTAGTTGTGGCAATCAAAAAATAATGGCCATGTCTGAGCGAGTCTATAGCTGTCCATGCGGATCTATACTCGACAGGGACTACAACTCTGCCCTGAATATCAAAAATGAAGGCATACGTTTGTTGGCTTCTGAATAAACCGTGTGTACAAAACTCTTGGAACAAGAGGGATAGCTCGGTCTGTTTTCGTTGGCTAGTAAAAGCAATGATAAGTCGAGAAGCCCCCACTTCAAACAGCCCGAAAGGCGTTAAGTGGTGGGTAGTTCACAGATTGTTGGTTAATTACAGTGAATAATCAGAAATATTTTGGCGGTGGCATGAAAATATCTCCACATTCAGTGGTGGATGATGGAGAATTCGAGTTAATCGTAGTTCACTCTATTCCACTACTTAAATTTTTAATTGTTTTTTTGACAGTATTTACAGGACATCACGTAAGATTTAGCGGCGTGAGCATATACAAAAGTGATTCTTTTACCATCCATCCAGTAGTTGAAGTCGCTTGCCATACAGATGGAGAGTATATTGGCACGACTGACATACAGCAACCAGTCATTTGTAGAGTTGATTCTCGAAAGTGGTTTATTGCGGAAGGACGGAAAGTAAAATAAGGAAGCCACTCTCTCCGCATTATTCAGCAACCGTAATCTAGCTGTATTCATTCGCTTTCGATATATACCAAAACACCCGAACTGGAATCGAATTCCTTTCCTATGCTATAGTAATACCGAACAGGCAGGTGAGTAGTATTGCAGAAAAAACGTAGACCAGTCATCAAAAAAGGAAATATCGTAGTTTTCCCCGGAACGTTGGAACGACTGTACCGGGAAGGGAAAGAAGCGATGGAACGAGATCTTCACGATGTTGCGATCGAACATTTTGAAGCGATTTTAGATATTAATCCACAAGATACATCTGTATTAGACGTTCTCGCTATTTCCTTATACGAAATGAAAGATTATAAACGTGCGAAGCAATTTGCACTATTAGCTATGCAAAATCCATCAGGAAATTATATAGAAATGCTAGAGTTATATTTATCTATTTCCATTCAATTACAGCAATACGAAGAAGTCGAACTGACCATACAAGGATTACTAGAAAAAGAAATGATACCAGAACATAGTTTGCAAAAATTTCAGTACTTGCGTGAATTAAACGGTAGATTAGCAAATCGTTATGTAGAAGAATCCGCATATTCTGATGAACAGCACATACCAATAGAAGAGTTTCTAAAGATGACGCCCCATGAGCAACAAGATTTCTTGCTGTCTTTACAAAACCAAAAACTAGAACCATTCGTGCGACTCCTTAAAGAAATTGTGCAAACTGATGAGACGTTACACATTGTGAAAACATATGCATTACTTTTATTGCAACAAGCGGGTTCAGATGAACTAATTTCCGTTAGAAAGTATCATTTTGAGACAGAGACAAAACCCAGTAGGTTGATCTCGCCGGAAAATGACCAATTTATAGATGAAATTCAATTCATCGCAAGATCACATTTTGAAAAGGATCCAACAGCTAGTGAGTTAGTTGTAAATCTCATCCTAAAATATAGTGTGTTATTATTTCCATTCCACTGGGGACCTTATACAGCAGAAGAAGTAGCAGAAGCTTATATCGCGTATACGAAGCAGCTACTCTATGGTAAAACTGTGGAGGAAACAGCCTTGCTGCAGTTCGTGCGTTCGGTTGATGAGGAAATGGATAGCTGATGAGGAAAAATTCTTGAAAGATGAATAGACTGTGTTATACTAAAGTGGTTGTCAACTGCTTATCTGTATATAGCTACGTTATCGTCCTTTTTAGATAATGAAAATCTGCTACATTCAGATAAAACCTTCGATAGATGTGAAGGACTTTTTCAGCTAACACCGAAAAGGTATAGACGCAAGTAGGCGAAGGGTAAATTGATTAAAATAAACGAGTACAAGTTGTTTAAATGATTTGGAGGTCATACATATGACAGTTAAATGGGAAAAATTAGAAGGCAGTGAAGGGAAACTTACATTTGAAGTTTCTGTAGAACGTTTTAACGAAGCGGTAGATCAAGCGTTTAAAAAAGTAGTGAAAAAAGTACAGGCACCTGGATTCCGTAAAGGAAAAATGCCACGTAAAATGTTTGATAAAATGTACGGTGAAGAATCTCTATACAACGATGCAATTGACATCGTACTTCCAGAAGCGTACTCAGCAGCAGTTGACGAAGCGGACGTAGAACCAATCGCAGCTCCTGAAATCGATATTGAAAAGCTTGAAAAAGGGGAGCCAGTTGTATTCACAGCAGTAATCGCTTTGAAACCAGAAGTGAAACTAGGCGAATACAAGGGGCTTGAAGTTACTCGTCAAACGACTGAAGTGACAGAAGAAGAAATCGACCAACAACTTGAACAACGCCGTGAAGGACTTGCGGAAATGGTCGTTAAAGAAGATGCTGCTGTAGAAGAAGGCGACACAGTCACAATCGACTTCGAAGGCTTTGCTGACGGAGAAGCATTTGAAGGTGGAAAATCTGAAGGGTATGATCTTGAAATTGGTTCCGGTTCATTTATCCCTGGATTCGAAGAGCAAGTAGTAGGTATGAAAGCTGGAGAACAGAAAGATATCGAAATCACTTTCCCAGAAGAATATCATGCTGCTGAATTAGCTGGCAAGCCTGCTACTTTCAAAGTAAAAGTCCACGAAGTCAAGGCAAAAGAAATACCTGAACTTGATGATGAACTAGCTAAAGAACTTGACGAAAACGTTTCTTCTGTTGAAGAACTACGTACGAAGTTAAGAGAAGAAGCTGAAGAAGTGAAGAAGAACGAATCTGAAACAGCTCTTCGTGACGATCTAGTTGAACAAGCAGCAAGCAATGCGGAAATGGACATCCCACAAGCGATGATCGATTCAGAAATCAACCGTATGATGCAAGATTTCGAACAACGTCTGCAAATGCAAGGTATGAACCTTGAGCTTTACTTCCAATTTTCTGGACAAGACGAAGCGGCTCTTCGCGAGCAAATGAAAGACGACGCATTAAGCCGTGTACGCGTTTCTTTAACACTCGAAGCAATTGGCGCAGCAGAAAACGTTGAAGTTCCAGAAGAAGAAGTACAAGCTGAGCTTGAGAAAATGTCTGAGCAATTCGGTATGGAAGTAGAACAAATCAAGGCAACTCTTGGTGGTACTTCTGTGCTTGAAAATGACCTTCGTTTCAACAAGACTGTACAATTGCTTGTAGATAACGCTAAAGTTCTAGACTGATTTCTCCATATAATTGAAACAAGGCACGGTGTTACCGTGCCTTGTTTTTCTTAAAAGAAAGCTTATGTGCATAGTAAGAGAAAAACTCCGCAAGCTAGTGCATATAGAGCATACATATTTTGGTGTCAAGTTCTAAATAGTTGATTAAGTCATGGGAATCTTGTAGTATATTCACTTGAATAGGGGTGAGCATAATGTTCAAATTTAATGATGAAAATGATAACTTGAGTTGTTCTTTTTGCGGTAAATCTCAAGATCAAGTCCGTAAATTAGTAGCAGGTCAAGGTGTATATATTTGTGATGAATGCGTTGAACTTTGTGCGGAAATCGTTGAGGAAGAAGTCGGTCTAGAGGAAGGCTTCGAACTGAAAGATGTTCCGAAACCGAGAGAAATCCAAAGCATCCTCGATGAATACATCATCGGGCAGGATCGCGCAAAAAAATCACTCGCTGTAGCCGTTTATAATCATTATAAGCGTGTAAACTCAGGCAGTAAAATTGATGACGTCGAATTAGCAAAATCGAATATCGTCTTGATCGGACCAACAGGTAGCGGTAAAACATTACTTGCTCAAACGTTGGCTAGAATCTTGGATGTTCCATTTGCGATTGCAGATGCCACTTCATTAACTGAAGCAGGTTACGTTGGGGAAGATGTAGAAAATATTCTTTTGAAATTAATTCAAGCGGCTGATTTTGATATTGAAAAAGCTGAAAAAGGAATTATCTATATTGACGAAATCGATAAAGTAGCCCGCAAATCAGAGAACGCTTCAATTACACGTGATGTTTCTGGTGAAGGTGTTCAACAAGCATTACTGAAAATCTTGGAAGGAACAGTAGCTAGCGTACCACCACAAGGCGGACGTAAGCATCCACACCAAGAATTCTTGCAAATTGATACGACGAATATTCTTTTCGTAGTCGGTGGGGCATTCGACGGTATTGAAGATATCGTCAAGCGTCGTATTGGACGTAAAGTCATTGGTTTCGGGACAGATCCAAACAACGAAATCGATGAAAATGAAAGTCTATTGTCTAAATTGATTCCAGAAGATCTACAAGCGTTTGGCTTAATTCCGGAATTCATCGGTCGTTTACCTGTAATTGCTACGTTAGATGCATTAGATGTCGATACGCTGTATCAAATTCTAACGGTACCTAAAAATGCAATAGTAAAACAATACCAAAAGATGGTAGAACTTGATGATGTGGCACTTCGATTTGAGGAAGACGCATTATTAGAAATTGCACGAGAAGCAATCGCTCGTAAAACGGGTGCTCGTGGATTACGTTCTATTATTGAAAATATTATGCTTGACGTCATGTACGACTTGCCATCTCTCGAAGAAGTGAAGGAATGTGTCATTACGAAGGATTCTGTCCAAGGTAAAGCCACTCCAATTCTTTATAAAGAAGATGGAACCATTTATGACGTAGATAAAGAAAAAAATACCGCATAACGCCGAAAAGGCAAAAAAGCCGGCTCTACCGATGCGTAATTCGACGCTCGGAAGTCGGCTTTTTCATACATATGATTACATTACGCAAGATACATACTATACATAACTTATTGGAGGTGGCTTGTAATGCCGAATATTCAAAAAAATAACATCCCTTTATTGCCACTCCGCGGAGTGATCGTTTATCCAACAATGGTTTTACATATAGACGTGGGTCGCGAGCGTTCAATTTATGCTCTTGAACAAGCAGTTTCTGAAAATAATGAAGTGTTTTTAGCTATGCAGCGGGATTTAGCGTTAGAAAACCCGGAAATGGATGACTTGCACCGTATTGGCACGTTGGCAAAAGTGAAATCTATGACGCAACTGCCGAATGGAACATACCGCGTCTTAATCGAAGGATTACACCGTGCTGAATGGTTTTCCTATCAAGAAGCTGATCTTTTTCCGATTGTAAATGTTATCGGTTATGATGAAAATTTGGAAAAAGATCCAGAGCTAGAAGCGTTGATGCGCACATTATTAGCGCAATTTACACGCTATGCAAAGAACAGTAAACGCATTTCTGATGAAACACTTAAAACGGCTTCAGAGATTCCCGATGCTGGACGCTTAGCGGATATGATCGCATCGAATCTTCCTTTAAAATTAGCAGCAAAACAAGAAGTGCTGGAAATGACGGATGTGCAAAAGCGTTTAAATTGGTTGATCACACGTATGTACAATGAACAAGAAATTATGGAGCTCGAACAAAAGATTAATGAACGTGTAAAAGAAGCGATGGAACGCACGCAAAAAGAATTTTATTTGCGTGAACAACTTAAAGCCATTCAAACCGAACTAGGTGACAAAGATGGGAAAGGTCTTGAAGTGGCGGAGTTAAGACGAAAAATGGAAGAAGCTACTATGCCTGAATCCGTTAAAGAAGCAGCTGAACGTGAGTTGGCTCGTTTCGAAAAGATTCCTGCTATTTCTGCGGAAAGTGGTATTATCCGAACGTATATTGAGTGGCTTATTACATTACCGTGGTCTGCAGCGACTGTAGATCAGTTGGATTTATCCAGGTCAGAAGCTATTTTAGATCGTGATCACGAAGGACTGGAAAACGTTAAAGAACGAATTTTGGAATTTCTCGCTGTGCGTCAAATGACTAAATCATTGCGTGGACCCATTCTTTGTTTAGACGGTCCGCCGGGTGTTGGTAAGACATCATTAGCCCGTTCAATTGCCGAATCACTTGGTCGCAATTTCGTTCGGGTTTCACTTGGCGGTGTGCGTGATGAATCTGAAATACGTGGTCATCGCCGTACATATATCGGTGCAATGCCCGGGCGTATTATTCAAAGTATGAAAAAAGCTGGTACAATTAATCCGGTATTTTTACTTGATGAAATTGATAAAATGTCCAATGATTTTCGTGGAGACCCTTCGTCTGCGATGCTCGAAGTATTAGATCCGGAACAAAATAGTACGTTTAGTGATCACTATATCGAAGAACCGTATGATTTATCGAATGTTTTATTTATTGCTACATCGAATGATTTAAGTGCGATTCCCGGACCGTTGCGTGACCGTATGGAAGTTATATCGATTCCAGGATATACAGAGCAAGAAAAACAGTCGATTGCGCTCCGTCATTTAATACCTAAACAATTAAAAGAACATGGATTGACGAAGTCTCAAGTACGGTTCCAGGAACAAGCTGTATTGGAGCTCGTTCGTTATTATACACGGGAAGCGGGCGTCCGTTCATTGGAACGACAAGTAGCAAGTATTTGCCGAAAAGCTGCACGTCAAATT
The DNA here is from genome assembly GCF_003351785.1 of Sporosarcina sp. PTS2304. Taxonomy (GTDB): domain Bacteria; phylum Bacillota; class Bacilli; order Bacillales_A; family Planococcaceae; genus Sporosarcina. The sequence continues at coordinate 1,275,100 of NZ_CP031230.1, read as the reverse complement.
CTTGCTAAAGACAAAAAAAGTCTGACTGTTAGTTCAAAAACATTGGAAACATTACTTGGTAAAAAGCGCTATCGATTCGGTCAAGCAGAAACTGTTAATCAGGTCGGTATGGCTACAGGTCTTGCGTACACGGCTGTCGGTGGTGATACCCTTCAAATAGAAGTTTCATTATCACCCGGAAAAGGAAAATTATTATTAACCGGAAAACTTGGTGATGTCATGAAAGAATCTGCACAGACTGCGTTATCCTATGTACGTTCAAAAGCTGTAGAATTTGGTATCGATCCCACTTTCCATGAGAAATGGGATATTCATATTCACGTTCCAGAAGGTGCCACACCTAAAGATGGACCTTCAGCGGGTATTACAATCGTCACTGCACTGGTTTCTGCTTTGACTGAACGTCCAGTGCGGCGAGAAGTAGGTATGACAGGAGAAGTGACACTGCGTGGACGTGTGTTACCAATTGGCGGATTGAAAGAAAAAACACTCAGTGCTCATCGTGCAGGCTTGCGCACTATTATTATTCCTAGTGACAACGAACGTGATGTAGATGATATACCAGATAGCATACGTGAAGAATTAACATTTAAACTAGTGTCGGATGCTGATGAAGTACTCGATATCGCTTTGGAGGAAAAGAAATGAAAGTCCATAATGTAGAGATGATTATGAGTGCTGTTCGACCGGAACAATATCCAACAGAAGGCTATCCTGAGTTTGCGTTGGCAGGTCGCTCGAACGTAGGTAAATCCTCATTTATCAATAAAATGATAGGTAGAAAAAGTTTGGCGCGCACGTCTTCCAAACCTGGTAAGACGCAGACGTTGAACTTTTATAAAATTGAAGAGCAACTATTTTTTGTCGATGTGCCAGGCTATGGATATGCAAAAGTTTCTAAAACGGAACGTGAGGCATGGGGAGGAATGATCGAGCGCTATATTACAGCTCGTGAAGAACTTCGTGCAGTCATTCAAATTGTCGATCTTCGTCATCCGCCTACTACTGATGACTGTATGATGTATGACTTTTTGTCGCATTATAATATTCCGACTATTGTCATCGCGACAAAAGCAGATAAAATTCCTAAAGGTAAATGGGAAAAGCATAAAAAGATTGTCCGTACTACGTTAAATATGCAAAAACATCATCCGCTAATCGCTTTTTCATCCGAATTGGGACTGGGGATGGAAGAAGCGTGGCGCGAGATTGAAAGCCGCATGTAATAAAGTAGTAGCAAAAAATCAAGTTTGACAAAAAAAGGCGACAAATGATGTTCACAATTTATATTCCGACCGGATCACTATGTATGCTATAATGATCGTACGAAAAGATTTTTGAAAGGTGTGAGCACCTAATGTATACAGTTGTTGTCGGTGTCAACCACCGAACCGCCCCTGTGGAAATTAGAGAAAAACTATCATTCGTTGAAACTGAATTGCCGCAAGCGATGCAAACATTGCAACAGCAAAAAAGCATCTTGGAGAATATTATTATTTCCACTTGTAACCGCACAGAAATTTATGCGGTAGTCGATCAGATTCATACAGGACGATATTATATAAAGCGATTCCTTGCAGATTGGTTTTCAATGCCAATTGAAGATTTTTCTACGCACTTAATTATTCATGAAGAAGATGGCGCGATCGAGCATTTATTACGTGTCGCAGCAGGCATTGATTCTATGGTACTCGGTGAAACTCAAATATTAGGACAAGTTCGCAGCAGTTTTTTAGCAGCTCAAGAAATCGGTACGACAGGTACGGTTTTCAACGAATTGTTTAAGCAAGCTATTACTACAGCGAAAAGAGCTCATACAGAAACTGCAATTGGTGAAAATGCTGTATCTGTCTCTTATGCCGCTGTGGAACTTGGAAAGAAAATTTTTGGCTCTTTAAAACATAAACATATTGCGATACTTGGTGCCGGTAAAATGGGCGAGCTAGCAGTCAAAAACTTGCAAGGAAGCGGTGTAGGTAAAATTACTGTGATTAACCGCACGTTCTCTAAAGCAGAGTTGTTAGCTGCAAAGTTTGATGGCGAAGCAAAATCGATGCAAGAGTTACAATGTCTATTGCTAGAGGCTGATATTTTAATCAGTTCAACAGGTTCTACAGATTACGTCATTGATTATGAATTGATGCAGTTTGTAGAAAAATTGCGTAAAGGAAAGCCTTTATTCTTAGTAGATATTGCAGTTCCGCGTGATTTGGATCCTAAAATTGGTGATTTGGCAAATATGTTCTTGTATGACATCGATGATTTACAAGGAATTGTAGAAGCGAATCTTGCAGAGCGTAAACGTGCTGCAGATGAGATCGGTTTAATGATTGAAAGTGAAGTCGTTGCTTTTAAAGATTGGTTATCAACACTTGGTGTAGTTCCTATGATTTCTGCATTGCGCAAAAAAGCGAGCCGAATCCAAAGTGAAACGATGCTGAGTATTGAAAACAAGATGCCGGATTTAACAGATCGGGAAAAGAAAGTCCTTAACAAGCATACGAAATCGATCATTAATCAATTGCTGAAAGAGCCTATTTTACAAGCGAAAGAACTGTCTACTGACAATAAAGCAAATGAAAAACTAGCTCTTTTCGAACAAATTTTTGGTATTGCTGAAGAAGTTGTTGAAGAAAAAGAACAATTAGCACTTCAGGCAAAAGAACGTCTTCAGAAACGCGCAAATGAAAAAAAAGAACAACGTAACGCAAACGAATTAAATTACTTGTACTAATTCTCTGGTGGTTCTGTATCTGCTCTTTCACAAGAACGATACAGACCTCTTTTTTTGCGTGATTTTGAGTATGCTACATGGGGTTCCGTTCATAGGATCCGTCCGATCGCTCCTAGCAAAAGCTCATGCGCTCATAACACACGTCTAAGCGCACTCAAAAGAATAGCTTCTCCAAAAAGACATGCTCTTTAAGATAAACTTCTAACTATAGATGCAATTATTTGCAGGAAGGCACGTACATTTGAGACAATGTAGAAGGTCAAGCCCGACACGTAAAAAAGAGAGAGTTACGCTCGAAAGGCAGAGAATAACTTATGGTGGAATTGACAATGGCAAGACTTCAGGAATTTATGATTGTCCTCTACGCCTTAGGTCTTGTTTTTTATCTAATAGATTATTTTAAAAAACAAAAAGCTATGCAACGTATTGCATTTTGGCTAATTGTTACGGTATGGGTAACACAAACTGCTATCTTGTCGTTGTATATCATCGAAATGAAGCGGTTTCCGGTATTATCGCTAGTCGAAGGTATTTATTTTTATGTCTGGTTGCTAGTCACATTATCCATCGTGTTCCAACTGATTTATCAAGTAAATTTCATGGTCTTCTTTACAAATATCATTGGATTCGGATTTTTAATGATTCACGTATTTTCAAACTTAAAATACTCAGCATCCACAGTCGGAGACTCACTTATTTCTGAAGTATTATTTATACACATTACGACAGCGATCCTCTCATACGCGGTGTTTGCCTTAGCATTTGTCTTTGCAGTCTTGTATTTACTTGTTTATAAAGTGTTGAAAAAGAAAAAATGGACAAAACGATTCTCCAGCCTACCCAACTTACATCAAACAATGATGGGTATGAAGATGTCTATTTATACAGGGATTCCTATTTTATTCGTCAGTTTATTATTCGGTGTTCAATGGGCCTATGTAGCACTTTCTGAATGGTCTGTGTGGGATGTTAAGATTATGGGTTCGTTTGCGGTATTACTAATCTATACATCTGTAGTGTATTTCAACTACAAAGGTAAATTGCAATCAATGGAATTTGCCTGGATGACAATTTTTGCATTTCTTTTGACTGTCGTTAATTTCTTTTTAGGCAGTACGCTGTCTGAATTTCATTTATGGATATAAGGAAGGAAGAGTATAGTGAGAAAAATTATTGTAGGTTCACGTAGAAGTAAATTAGCACTAACACAAACGAATTGGTTTATTGAACAGATGAAACAAGCAGGAGCACCATTTGAATTTGAAGTAAAAGAAATCGTAACAAAAGGCGACCAAATTCTGGACGTTATGTTATCAAAAGTAGGCGGTAAAGGATTATTCGTGAAAGAAATCCAACAGGCACTCTTTGATAAGGAAATTGATTTTGCAGTACATAGTATGAAAGATATGCCTGCTGAAATTCCTGCAGGATTAACTGTAGGCTGTATTCCAAAACGTGTCGATCCACGTGATGCATATATCGCCAATGATCATGTTCGCTTCATGGATTTACCTATTGGTGCAGTCGTTGGAACATCTAGCTTGCGCCGTAGTTCCCAGTTATTAATGTTGCGTCCGGATCTTGAGATTAAATGGATTCGAGGGAATATCGATACCCGTCTACGTAAAATGCGTGACGGCGAATATGATGCAATCATTTTAGCGGCTGCTGGGCTGAAACGTATGGGATGGGACGACGATATTGTGACAGAACACTTATCTCTTGATGATTGTATTCCAGCGGTTGGACAAGGCGCTTTAGCAATTGAGTGCCGTGAAGATGACAAAGAATTACTAGACGAACTTGCTAAGTTGACAGACCAAAATACTTGGATAGAGCTGCAGGCTGAACGTACATTCCTCAATGAAATGGATGGTTCATGTCAAGTGCCAATCGCAGGATTCGCAACATTTGATGGAAATGAAGTGGAGCTGACTGGTTTCATTGCGTCTCCAGATGCAATTGAAGTATTCCGTGAAACCATGAAAGGAACTGATCCGGTTGCCGTTGGTAAAGAAGTGAGTAAGCTTCTACGCGACCAAGGAGCCGCTGAAGTTATAAAGAAAGTGAAGGCGGAAATGGATGCGTAAGAAGTTACCGTTAGCAGGGGAAACGGTCATTTTTACTGGAACGCCAAAATCTCAGGAAGCCGCAGATTTAGTTAAATCATATGGCGGTACCCCGATTTCAATTCCTTTGATCGAAGTGGAGGAAGTAGTAAAGCAAGCAGATCTGCAAAAGCTTCGTCAAGCGATGAAAGCGGATTGGCTCATATTTACGAGTCAATCAGCCGTCGCCGCGTTCCGTGCCAAAATGGTCCGTTATGAAATATCAGCGAGTATCTTTAAAGGCAAGGTGGCGGCTGTCGGTACAAGAACAGCTGCTGCACTTGATAGGCTTGGTTTTACTGTGTCGTTTATTCCTAGCGTTTTTAGTGCGGATGTATTCGTCAAACAGTTTAAGCCGAAAGAGTCTGAAAGGTTGCATGTTGTTTTTCTAAAAGGTTCGCTTGCGGGTAGTTTGATTAGGGAGCAACTCCCTTTTCATGTATCGGAGTGGACAGTATATGAAACAAAAAGTGCCACGAGTGAAATAGATAAATTGATCAGACAAATTAAGCACAAAGATCAAGTGTCTGTGTTATTCGCCAGTCCGTCAGCAGTTGAAGTATTTTCTTCACGCATTACGCCGAAAACGAGCTGGAGTGGTTTTACCATATGCGCCATCGGTCATGTGACAGAACGTGCTTTGTTAAAAGCCGGTGCGCCTGTACATGTCAAACCTGAGACATATACATTAGTCGAGCTAGTCCATGCACTGGCTAAACGAAAGGAAGAGTTGATATGAAACCAGTAGAATTTAAGCGTCACCGCAGACTTCGTTCCAATGCAAATGTACGCGCAATGGTTAGGGAGACAGAGGTTAAAGCAGCGGATTTCATCTATCCTATCTTTGTAACAGAAGGTGAAAACATTCGTAATCCCATTGGTTCGATGCCTGGTATCGACCAATTTTCTATCGATCAATTATTAGCAGAGACAGATGAAGTGGTTGCTCTCGGCATTCCTTCCATTATTCTATTTGGTGTACCGACTGAAAAGGATGCACTTGGAACGGGTGCTTATAGCGATGAGGGAATTATTCAACGAGCCACACGAGCGGTAAAGGATCGTCACCCTGATCTACTCGTATTGGCGGATACGTGCTTATGTGAATATACAGACCACGGTCATTGTGGAGTAGTCCACGATGAGGACGTTGATAATGACGAAAGTCTCGTATTGCTTGCCAAAACAGCAGTGAGTCAAGCGCGTGCAGGAGCGGACATTATTGCCCCTTCAAATATGATGGATGGCTTTGTAGCGGTTATTCGCCAAGCGCTTGACGAAAATGGCTTCAAGCATATTCCGATTATGTCTTATGCAGTGAAGTATGCATCCGCTTATTACGGCCCATTCCGTGAAGCAGCAGGTTCTACACCGCAATTTGGCGATCGCAAAACATATCAAATGGATCCGGCGAACCGTATGGAAGCAATGCGCGAAGCAGAGTCCGATATTCTTGAGGGGGCCGACTTCCTAATCGTCAAGCCGGCATTATCTTATTTAGATATTATTCGCGATGTGAAAAACCATGTATTATTACCGGTTGTTGCGTACAATGTAAGTGGCGAATATGCAATGGTGAAAGCAGCGGCACTAAATGGATGGGTTGATGAAAAGAAAATTGTTCTAGAGACATTAACGAGTATGAAGCGTGCAGGCGCAGATATTATTATGACTTATCATGCAAAAGACGCTGCTCGCTGGCTGGAGGAGAACTAATTGGGAAATAATTATTCAAAGTCAAAACAAGCATTCGAACAAGCAGTAGAACTAATGCCAGGTGGTGTAAATTCACCTGTACGTGCGTTTAAATCGGTTAATATGGATCCGATCTTTATGGAAAGTGGTAAAGGTGCGATTATTAAAGATATTGATGGCAATGAATATATTGACTATGTATTATCATGGGGGCCTCTCATTTTAGGACATACTCATCCCGACGTTGTAGCGGCGATTCAGAAAGTTGCTGAGACAGGCACTAGCTTTGGAGCGCCAACTTTACTCGAGAATGAATTGGCTGAACTCGTCATTGACCGTGTGCCATCCATTGAGATGGTTCGTATGGTGTCATCAGGTACAGAGGCGACGATGAGTGCACTTCGTTTGGCTCGTGGCTATACGAAGCGTAATAAAATTTTGAAATTCGAAGGATGCTATCATGGTCATGCCGATTCATTGCTTATTAAAGCGGGTTCTGGTGTGGCGACATTAGGTTTACCGGATAGCCCGGGTGTACCGGAATCGATAGCTAAAAATACAATTACAGTTGCTTACAATGATTTGGCAAGCGTGAAAGAAGCGTTTAAGCAATTTGGAGACGATTTGGCAGCTGTAATCGTCGAGCCAGTCGCTGGAAACATGGGTGTTGTCGGCCCAGATCATGGTTTCTTGCAAGGGTTACGAGAGATAACAGAAGATAATGGTACGTTATTGATCTTTGATGAAGTGATGACTGGATTCCGTGTAGGCTATAAGTGTGCACAAGGTCATTTCGGTATTAAGCCCGACCTTACTTGTCTTGGTAAAGTCATTGGCGGGGGACTTCCTGTTGGAGCGTACGGTGGGAAACGTGAGATTATGGAACATGTCGCGCCTGCAGGAACAGTATATCAGGCAGGTACACTTTCAGGGAATCCTCTCGCTATGACAGCGGGTATTGAAACGTTGAAAAAGTTAACGCCAAAATCCTATGAACGTTTTATTAAATTAGGTGATCAGTTAGAAGCAGGTTTCCGTGCGGCGGCAACAGCTAATAATATTCCTCACACAGTCAACCGTGCAGGTTCTATGATCGGATTCTTCTTCACAAATGAACGCGTCAATAACTACGATAAAGCTAAGACATCTGATTTGGAACTCTTCGCAGAATATTACCGTCTTATGGCAGAGGAAGGTATCTTCTTACCACCTTCGCAATTTGAAGGAATGTTCTTATCAGCAGCACATACTGAAGAGCATATTGCAAAAACAGTCGAAGCATTCCATACTGTCTTTGCAAAACTAAAAAGATAAGTAGTTGGTACTGTCCAAGCATTCTCTTACATGACAATGCAAAAAATCATTCATTCTTCTTTGCAGTGTTTAATTGTTTCCACACTATAGAGTTGTCCAGAAAGTCAGACAAACATGACTTTCGGACAACTTTTTTTGATTCTAAACATTTCATGCCTTTCATATAATAGCCTGAGTTAAAAAAAGGAGTGAAGTAGATTGACTACACATCAATGGACTGTACAAGAAACGTTTTATTTCCCAGCTGAATATGGAGCATTTACTGAAGCAACAGAATGTAAAGTGACACCTGGATTTACTGAAGAACGAACGGAAGATGCGATTCTTCTGCAAGGTATTTATCATATCGCCGCAAATGTGGTGTTTGATGAAGATAAGCCAGTGGTAGAATCTGTGGATGAACGTCTAGTCATCGAGGATGTAGAAGTACAAAATGGTAAAGGATACTTTGAATATGCCGTACCGTTACATGTAGACTTACCACCTGAACACGACGGAGTTCTAGAATTACATGTAAAAGACGTGGTAGCGACTGCGGAAGATGGAGGTGTCTGCCTAAAATGGACGGTACATTTGCAGGAAGTCAAGACGCAGGAGGAAGTGATAGCTGCGGAACCAGTAGTGGAAGAGAAAGTCATTTTGGAATCTACTTCCCATATGGAGTTTCTCGCGAATGCAGATCGTGCGGTAGAAAATGTGCAATCAGAAAAGGAAGACTTTCTCTTATACATCGCCACGCTAGATGACGATGTGACGAGAAAGATCTTCCATTCAAATAATGTTTTTGTGGAAACAGAAAGCTAAACAAGCAAGTAAGCAGAATAACAAAAAGTCTCCTGTAGTCGGCACGATCAGTAGACGTATCAATTGAAATACGGTAAGCGGTAAAATACAACCTTTACAATAAAACCGAGTTCTTCGTAGCCATGGTGGCAACAAATAAGGATTATATCCTTTTCGCACAATACACCATCCTTTCGTTACTATGGAAGAAAAGCTTGACGGAGCTAGCATTCTTCACCTATAATAATGGGTGATTAGAATACTATGCGACGAGTAGGTAAGTACATGTGAACAGTTTTCTCAAGAGAGGGTACGATAGGTGAGACGTACCCGGAAACGACATATGGAAAGTCCCCTATGAGCAGTTTCTGTGAACTACAGTAGCAGAGACCGGTGAAAACCGTTACCCATTCATGAAGATGTATGCTATTTTAGCGTTCATAAATAAAGGTGGTACCACGAGCTCCTTCGTCCTTTACCCAGGATGATTGGAGCTTTTTGTATCCCTTTTTTTACCTGAAGGAGGAAATGAAATGACTGATGAATTAACAATGCCAACGAAATACGATCCGCAAGCCGTAGAGAATGGTCGCTACGACTGGTGGTTGCAAGGGAAGTACTTTGAGTCAGATGTTAAAAGTGAGAAAGAGCCGTATACAATTGTAATTCCGCCACCAAATGTCACTGGTAAATTGCATTTAGGTCATGCGTGGGATACTACATTACAAGATATGCTCATCCGTATGAAGCGTATGCAAGGATACGACGCATTATGGTTGCCTGGAATGGATCATGCGGGTATCGCCACACAAGCCAAAGTAGAAGAAAAATTGCGTTCTGAAGGCAAGACACGCTATGATTTAGGGCGCGAAAAATTCGTCGAAGAGACTTGGAAATGGAAAGAAGAATATGCAAGTCATATCCGTGCACAATGGGCAAAATTAGGGTTGGCACTGGATTATTCGCAGGAACGTTTCACTTTAGATGAAGGATTATCAAAAGCAGTACGAGAAGTGTTCGTGAAATTGTATAAGAAAAAATTAATCTATCGCGGAGAATATATTATAAACTGGGATCCAGCAACTAAAACAGCATTATCTGACATTGAAGTGATTCATAAAGATGTACAGGGTGCATTCTATCATATGCGTTATCCATTGACAGATGGTACTGGTTCTATTGAAATTGCGACGACACGTCCAGAAACGATGCTAGGTGATACAGCAGTTGCTGTTCATCCTGAAGATGAGCGATACAAACATTTAATCGGAAAAATGGTTAAATTACCAATTGTTGATCGTGAAATTCCTATTATTGCAGACGATTACGTAGAAATGGACTTTGGTAGTGGTGCAGTGAAAATTACACCAGCACATGACCCAAATGACTTTGAAGTTGGAAATCGTCACAATTTACCACGAGTACTTGTCATGAACGAAGACGGCTCCATGAATAAATTAGCAGGTAAATATGAAGGTATGGACCGTTTCGAATGTCGTAAACAAATCGTTAAAGATCTGCAAGAGATGAACGTGCTATTCGAAATTGAAGACCATATGCATTCGGTAGGACATTCGGAACGAAGCGGTGCAGTTGTGGAACCTTATCTTTCTACGCAATGGTTTGTCAATATGCAACCACTTGCTGAGCAAGCGATCAATCTGCAGAAAAACGAAGAAGAAAAAGTGAATTTTGTTCCAGAACGCTTTGAGAAAACGTATCTTGGTTGGATGGAAAATGTTCATGACTGGTGTATATCTCGTCAATTATGGTGGGGTCATCGTATTCCTGCTTGGTATCATAATACAACAGGTGAAATTTATGTTGGACAAGAAGCTCCTGCAGATGAAGAAAATTGGACACAAGATAAAGATGTTCTCGACACGTGGTTCTCGTCCGCTTTATGGCCATTTTCCACAATGGGATGGCCTGATGTAGAAAGCCCAGAGTTCAAGAAATACTATCCGAACGACACGCTTGTTACAGGATATGATATCATCTTCTTTTGGGTGTCACGCATGATTTTCCAAGCATTAGAATTCACAGAAGAACGTCCATTTAAAGATGTGTTAATCCATGGACTGGTACGTGCTGAAGACGGCCGCAAAATGTCCAAGTCTCTCGGTAACGGTGTAGACCCAATGGACGTCATCGATCAGTATGGTGCAGATGCATTACGTTATTTCTTAGCGACAGGTTCTTCACCTGGTCAGGATTTACGATATTCAACAGAAAAAGTAGAAGCGATCTGGAACTTTGCTAATAAAATTTGGAATGCATCCCGCTTCGCTTTGATGAATATGGATGGCATGAAATATGCCGAAATTGATTTAACAGGCGACAAGTCGGTTGCGGATGCATGGATCTTAACTCGTCTAAATGAAACGATTGAACAAGTAACAAGTCTTGCGGATCGTTATGAATTCGGTGAAATGGGTCGTGCATTATACAACTTCATCTGGGATGATTTCTGTGATTGGTATATTGAGATGGCGAAATTGCCATTGTATGGTGATGATGAAGCAGCGAAGAAGATGACGCGTTCAGTGCTTGCTTATGTTTTAGACAACACTATGCGCTTATTACATCCACTTATGCCATTCATCACAGAAGAGATTTGGCAGAACTTACCGCATGAAGGTGAGTCGATCACAGTTGCGAAATGGCCTGAAGTGGATGCGCAGTTAATGGATAAATCGCGTGCGACACATATGAAGCTATTAATGGATATTATTAAAGCTGTACGTACAATTCGTGCAGAAGTAAATACACCGATGAGCCGCAAAGTCGATTTGTATATTTCTGCAAAGGATGATGCAACAGTCGCTATTCTCGAGAAAAATCGCCAGTATCTAGAACGTTTCTGTAATCCGGAGACATTGACAATCGGTGTGCAAGTAAATGCACCAGGTAAGACAATGTCAGCAGTTGTGACAGGGGCAGAATTATTTTTGCCGCTAGAAGGCTTACTAGATATTGATGAAGAACTTGCTCGATTAACAAAAGAATTGGGCAAATGGCAAGGTGAAGTAAAGCGCGTGCAGGGGAAACTTTCCAACGAACGCTTTACTGCAAAAGCACCTGCTGCAGTTGTAGAAGAAGAACGTGCGAAGGAACAAGATTATTTAGAGAAGTATGCAGCTGTTGAACGTCGTATTGCTGAGTTGAAAGAAATTTAATAACTGGAAATTGAAATTTAATTGTGCATGAAGGGTTCGTTTACCTTCATGCATTTTTATTTGAAATTCACTGTTATAATAAAAAGTATAGCTTGCAGAAGTGAAACGTTTCTATAACGTAACCGTTTAATGAAAAAGGGCTGAATTTTATATTCTCTCTAGGTAGGCGATAAAAATAAGCGAGCGACTTCGTTTAGTGAAATGTAGTAATGATAACGATTGGATGGAGTGAAGCGGACTTGGAGTGTCATGCGGCTTGCGCTTCCAGACGATACGCTTTCCGGAGGGGAGCGTCCGGTTTCTCTCGGGATAATCCTAACACGTACACTCATTTTACGCACTACACAGGAAGAGTCACTTATCCCGATCCAATTTCTGAACGAACACGAACTGACTTAAGGATACAACCCCAAGGATTTTTCTTCAATTGTATATGAAAGGAATGGTAGCATGTTTTCAAATGAACAATTATCGGCACTTATCCAAGGTGAAATTATCGGAAGAGGATATCCTTATAATACACAGGATGAAACAGAAATAGAGTCTCATATTAGACGATTATTCCATAGGATCGAACGCATACCGAACGTAATGTGTGAAGCGGAATGGAATCACTTCGGCAGTGGATATGCTTCATTCATCGAATTTTTTTGCTATCGAAAAGAAGATCGAGTGATCGTGGAAGAACACGGCATCCAGCATATAACGATAGATGGGATCATGATAGATATTTCACGTCTTGCGCCGGTCGCTATATTTGGAGAAGATGAAAGAGTGAAAAAAGTGCGGGTTGAAACGGCTGAAGAAGTGAGTAGTGGCCACGGGACAATTCTTGACGGAACTCATCGATTGAAGGTCAGTAAAAAACTTCAACCTCTTGCCAATGATGTATCGAAAGCATTGAATGAATATGACTATCAACTATTGGCGAGTAAAGATATGATGCAACCGTTACCATTTCAAGCAAACATCCCAACCGTTTATCGTCCCGCAAGACAATACATAGTAATGGACGCTATTTTTTATTGGGAAGACTAATGTGCTTCAAAATATGAAGTCGATGATGTGTTAAAAAGTGTTTGCAGCAATTCATGAATACATGACTTTGTGCAAACACTTTTTCTGTTTATACCCACAATGTTTCGCCGATCATTAATTTTTTCTTTACTGATTCTGCCAAACTCCTTCTATTCCATTCTGCGTCCAGTCTGTCAATTGCCTCCGATCCTGTATCATCCGCTAAATGATAGGTTCCATAATGCATCGGAATTAATGTACTTCCTTTTAACTCGATAAATGCTTGAATCGCCTCTTCAGGAGTTAAGTGACTCTCCTGCATAAACCATTCGGGCTCATAGGCTCCAATAGGCATCAATACCGTCTGGATAGAAAACTTCTCGGAAATTTCTTTGAATCCACGGAAATAGCCTGTATCTCCGACAAAGTAAATAGAATCATTAGGGCTTTCCAAAATCCAGCCACCCCAATGCGAAGTATTCGTATCTGTCAATGTGCGCTTCGTCCAATGTTGTGCCGGAACGAAAGTGAAAGTCAATTCATCCACGATAAACGAATCATACCACTCACTTTCTATAACTTTTTTATATCCGCGCCACTTGAACGAACGTCCTAGACCAATAGGAACAAAAAATGTTGGATCTCCTGGTAATCGTTTTATGGTAGCGAAGTCAAGGTGATCATAGTGTCCATGAGAAATAAAGACATAATCGATGGGTGGTAATTTAGCCAATGGAATGCCAGGTTCGGTGAGTCGTTTTTGAAATCCCATTCGTTTCGCCCAAACAGGATCTGTAATCATATTCAGTCCGTTCATTTGTATCAAAAACGTAGAATGACCGATCCAGGTGATGGATGTGGCGGAACGATTAGCATGGAGCTGTTCAATTTCCTTAGTAGGTGCTTCTTTTATGAGAATACTCAAGTCCTTCTTTTTTTGTTTACGTTCTTGCTGCCATTGAAGCATATCTTTCATCGTTTTATGTGTGTCTACGGAATCTAAGTTCGTATAACGATGCTTCACTTTCATAAAACCCCCTTATATTCAAAGAAATTGGTAATAGAAACCATTCTGTGTATCGTACCATAGTAATGTACCATGAGAGCGATTTGGAATGCGTGTCTGCAAGCTCATATACGATTCCTCCTGCTCTATTTTCATCATAAAGATAAATAACTAACGTAGCAACAAACGAACCACTGAGTTTCAAATGTCCTAAGTAAAAATGAAATACATGAGAAAATCAATTTTACCTTTAAAACAAATTCTCGATCAAGAAGCAGCAATCAATGAGGCGAGATGGAGGGAAGAAGAAGCTGAGGAACGAGGGATGAAGAAAGGAATAGAAAAGGGAATAGAACAAGGAATAGAACAAACTGTGCGGAGGACGTTAAAGAAAAATATATCTATTGAAACAATTGCAGAAATTATGGAATTGCCTATGGAGCGAATAAGACAGATAAAGGAACAGAAGGAATGATAAGAAAACAGATAGAGTCGGACTGCTTAGAAAGTCAGTGATAGATGATTTTCGTTGGCAGTCCTTTTGGTAGTGTTTCTATTACGTATGTTTCTGTAACTGCTCTTTCACGTATGTTAACAGTTTTTTCGTTACAGAAAAGTCATGTGTTACATATAATGAGCGAGCGCCTACTGGATCTTCAATTTCATTTAATAACCAGCCGCCAGTTGTAGGAAGTATAAAGTCAATTCCAATATAGTCACTCGAAATTGCCCGGGCAATCATTTGTACTTGTCTAGTTTGCTCGTCGTCTAGCGTATACTTTTCTACTGTACCGCCAAGTGTGTAGTTAGATTTAAACGAATCTTTCATGCCTATACGCTTAACGGCACCGAGTACTTCTTCCCCCAGCATGAATACACGCACATCCGTCGCTCCCGATTCAATGAACGGCTGAACAATTAAGTTTTTTGGATCAAATTGCTTTAAAACATCATCAACTTGCTCATCCGTCTTACATAAGAATACTTCGCTGCCGCCATGACCATCACGCGTTTTTAATACTAAGGGAACTGTAGGCAGTTGATGGTCTGTGCGAGTAGTAGGGACAGTAGGGATTCCGAGCATCATGGCCAATTCAAATGTACGTAATTTATCATTAGCAATTGCTTGTACACTGGCACGATTAATTAACCGATAGCCAGTATTCTCTAGTTGTGAAGCTAATTTAGAATTTCGGTCTCGGAATAAGATGAAATCAGCACGTTCAGTAGGGGGTTCATATAGCACTTCTAAGTCAATTCCTACAGAAGTCGATGTTTTTAGTAAATCATCAATAAATGCCTGATTACGTGTCGCTTCATCTGCTGTGTAATAAATATATCCTTTCATCCTAGCTTCTCCAGTATGTAGGCAATCATTGCATCTGCTACATTAATTCCTGTGACGTTTAATAGATTGCGTATATGCGCTGCGCCATTCACTTCACAAACTAGCGGCTGGTCGTCCGGTCCAAACAGCAAATCGACTCCTGCGAATTGTGCACCAACTGCTTTAGCTGCTTCCAGTGCAAGTGTTTCTTGAGCAGTTGTTAGTTCTACCACTTCGGCAACCCCTCCGTTTGTAATATTCGCACGGAAATCTGTTTCTGAATGGCGATACATAGCGGCGATGATTTGATCTCCTACAATATTTACACG
Organism: Sporosarcina sp. PTS2304; assembly: GCF_003351785.1. Classification (GTDB taxonomy): domain Bacteria; phylum Bacillota; class Bacilli; order Bacillales_A; family Planococcaceae; genus Sporosarcina. The sequence goes on along the minus strand of NZ_CP031230.1, from coordinate 1,259,608 downwards.
AATGTCTCGGCCTCTGCTCGTTTCGATAAACTCTTGAAAGACATAATCGACTCCTCGCAATTCATTCACCTTGTTATCAAACGCTTCTTTCGTCTCGATTAAATATACTTTCATGCCGAATGAGCCATGTCCTTCTTTAATAATTAACGGTAAGCCGAGTGTTTCTAGCACTCGTTCATAGTAACCATGACCCTCAATCGAAAAGTTCGGATACACTTTTGGCGCTACGATCGTTTTTGGCATAGCGACGTCGTGTTTTGCTAATTCTATATACTGTTTCGCTTTATTGTCGCATGTTTCAATAACTTTAGGATCGTTGAAGACAGGAATCCCTTGTTGTTTCAAATAGCGCGCGAGTAATGTGTCTTTATCGAGAAAGACGATAAAATCTGGGGCATCTTTTATCGGCGTTTGTACATCCATTACAATTTCATAGTTTTTTATAATCATTGCTTGCACTCCTGCGCGTTCAGCAGCTTCCGCAACAAGTCGTGCCTGATCTACAAATTTATCACTCGTTAAACTTCCATTATAAATAATCCAACAACTTTTCAATCCACACGCCACCTTTGCTATACTAGACCTATATCTTAATATTAGCACAGGAGGAATTCCTTTGATTCCAAAATTAGAAGAATATAAAAAACAATTTGATATAGAAAGTGACGATGCGATTATACCAGGACTGGACGCGATAGAAGAAGCGCTTGCCGCTGTGTTAAATCCAGAGAAAGATCTCCGCATTATTCATGTGGCGGGGACGAACGGTAAAGGCTCTACTATTGCGGTCATGGAAGCTGTGTTACGCGCGCATGGTTTTACAACGGGTGTCTTTTCTTCACCGGCAATTCTCGATATACACGACCAAATCCGTATCAATGGGCAGCCGATCAAACCGGATGAATTGGCTTATGTTTTTGAAGAAATGGAAGCAGCAGGATTAAGCGGACTGCTGACAGACTTCGAATTACTAACAGTTGCTGCATTTTTAGCGTTTCGTAACGCGGCTCCTGATTATATCTTGTTAGAAACTGGGATGGGCGGCAAATTCGACAGTACGAATGTCGTCACGCCGTTAGTTTCCGTCATCACGTCCATTGCGCTCGATCATACCGGGTTTCTCGGTGACACAATAGAAAGAATCACTTCCCATAAAGCAGGCATCATCAAGCCTCATATTCCAGTCGTCATAGGGGATGTGACAGATGAAGCAAGAGACGTCATTATCGCGCAGGCCAAACAAACAAAAAGTCTCGTGCGTGTATACGGAGAAAATTTTTATATGGAAGTAGGAGACGTAGAAACGTACAGAGGAATGTCAACGTTTGAATTGCCGACACGCCAGATGAAAGGTCCTCATCAAGCAATCAACCACGCAGTCGCGCTAGAAGCATTATCTCTCGCGGGCGTGCCGTTAAAGCAACGGGAAGTCGCTCGGGCGATCGCTGCTGTTCAATTGCCGTACCGATTCCAAAAGATTGCTGAAAACGTCTATATCGACGGTGCACACAATCCAGCAGCCGCCGCGATGTTAGTACGCACGATAGAAGAACAATTTCCAGGAGAGAAAGTAGACTGGATTGTAGGAATGTTGAACACGAAAGATTATGAAAAGACTCTAAAGATTCTTACACCGCTAGCAAATAGCTTCACTTTCGTTGACTTTCCACATCCACAAGCAGCGAAAGCCCAAGACTTACAGGCGGTTTGTCCAGTAGAGAATAGCTGCATATTATCTTCTCGCGATATCGAACTTACTGCGCAACAGACAGTGCATGTAATCGTCGGTTCGTTGTATTTGCTCAATGATTTATTGCATGAAAACTGAATAGAAAGTAGAAAAACCTCACGAACACAAGAGTTGCTAAACTCGGTTCGTGAGGTTCTGTTATTTTTTGACGTTGGATATCTCCCGTTCTCTTTCAACAGCGGGGTCTATTTTTGTAATGATCGGCTCAGGCTTGCTCAGCTTCAGGAAGTTCTCGATGATCTCTGTGTCGTAAGTGACTTGGAGTCTTGAAGGTTTGTTGTGCTGATTGGCAACAGACTCATATGTTCCGTTTGTAAAGGCTCTTCCGCGGATGGCGTTAAAAACAATCCGTTTTGCCGATACACCGCCTTCAATTTTCATATTAGAACCAGTTCCATACATCTCGATATTCCCTTGGCTGTAGAAGAATCCTTTAATCAAACTAGGAGTATCACTATTAGCGGAAATGTTAGACATCGAAATATCTCCCGTCGCAAAAATAATGACCGTTCCAGTTTTCCCACCGCCTAAATTTTTGCCTTCAAGTGAAGAAAAACGAATACTAACATTGCCGTTGACGTAGATTAATGTGTTTCCTTTCAATTCAGCATTCCGCATCGTTAAATCTCCATCAACATAAATCGGACCGTCCAGCGTAATTTTATCTTTTGGATTATATTCCGCTTCACGATTGCTGCCAAATAATCCAATATCAACAGATCCGCCTATATAAAAGCCGTCTTTAAACGTATGATCGCCGCTAGTAATTTTAACATTTCCATTGGATGCAAGTTTTCCAAAATAATTTGTGTTTTTTAAAGTAAAAGAGCCGTAGTGTGTATCTTCATAACAAGTATTTTTCCCACATTTATATGATTTGGTTCCAGTGGGCACGACCTGACCTGTATTTCTATATCCGGAAAACGTGGAACTACTAAAGCCTGGTGTATTATTGTAAACATTTATAACAGAAGGGGAGGCATAATCATAATAATAATTCGACTTCTGCGTTGTAATCCCGATATTAGGAGACAGCTGTTCTCTTACGACGATTCGTGGGGCTGTATTCGCTCCAAAAAGAGACGCAACGTCCGTTCTCTGTATATACTGATTGGCGGGAAAAAGATTGCGATTAATATGAGTCGTGTAAATACTCTGACTCAGCGTCTGTATATTGATAGAATACATATTTTTTCCCAATACTAATTTGGATGATTTAGCACCAGGCAGAGGAAGGGCTCGCGGCAAAACGCTCGGAACCCATGAATATCCCGCAACACCGCTATCTTTCACAAGTAAATTGCCATCTACTTTTATGTCTCCGATAATTTCAGAACCCCCATGCAAATATAAATTTCCTTCACCATTTTGCGGATTAGCTGAAGAAATATTTGTGCCAACCGCATATTTCATCGTTTCAGGAAAAGCTTCTGCACCCATTTCGACGGTTTTGTTCAATTGCTTCTTTTTCGTATCGACTGTTCCTACACTTGCAAAGCTGACGATTTTCCGTAGTTCGTTTAGTGTACCGTCTTCAGCCGTTATCGGAATCGGCTCTTTATCGATACACACATCATATGCACCGTTTGCTGTACTGGATTTGATGTGTGTGTTCGTACAGCGATAGCGGTTTAATGTACTCGTCAAAACATGTTTAAATTGATCGGCAGATAAACCGTTATTGCCGAGACTTTGCGTCAATTCGGCATTGATGTCTGCGATGATCCGCTCCATCCCTTTCTCCGCTTGGGCTACCGCCTGCGTATCATCTGCACGGTATTCATTTCGTTTAATCCCTTCTGCAGATAAGCCGAGCATCGTCAATCCTAGGATACTGAAAAGGATGAGAATCATAATCGTCAAAAGGAGTGCGTAGCCACGTTCATTGCGTAGATGGCTCATTCATCATCATCTCCTTTCTTCGTTTTCAAATCATCGATCGTCCGCACGACATTGACGAAAGTCATTTCTTTCGGACGATCACCAGCCATTTTTAAACGAAGAACGATTTCATACTGACCCGGTTCTGGTTGGCTGATTTCAGAAGGAAGCACGCTAATATCAGGATCGAAAAGTAGCTGTTTTTTGTTGGCGATCCACACTTCGTTTTTAATAAAACCGGTTTTTTCCCCTGTATTAGTTTGAATGTAATAGTTTTCTGTATTTTTAGCAGGAAAGCGCAGTTCGCTAATTTCCGATTCTTTCATCGTATAAACTGTGCGGATGAACGAACTCATTATAACGTCTGCTTCGTTACGCAAACTTGTTTCAATTTGAATATTATTCGATGCGCGGATGCCGTTCATCAAAATAGAAAAGGCGAATGTAGTAATGACGCCGATTAATGCCAATGTCGCAAGAAGTTCGACTAGCGTTAGTCCACGTTGGTTGCGTATATTATTCATAGCCGCTCACATACCCTTCTACCGAATAGACTTTCTTCTTTGCTTCATCTTTAATCGTGACGACGATATTGATTAATTTACTGTTTTTCTCGCTGGCATTTTGTGAAGCAGTGATTTCTGTATAGTACGTTTTATCGTTCAACGTAAGTAAATAAAGTGGACGACAATTTTGTGGTTTACAGTTGATATACGTATACGTAAAGGCTCCGTCTTTGGTCGGCTTATGCAAATATGGTGGATTAAGAGAAGCCTGTTCCAAATAACCGAACGGATCTACTTGCAGGCGGTCAAGAGTAGCTTCTGCGAGTTGAATCATCACCAGCTTATCGACATTCATAACAGAGGTTTTTTTAGCTGTAATGAGCATAGGGAAAAAGCTTAGTAATATAATACTGATGATAACTAATGAAGCAATTACTTCCACTAGTGTAAAGCCTTCTTCTTGTCGCATTTCCACCACTCCTCGTTACATACCGTGTACCTCTTTTATACTAATATACCTATTTATCTAGTATCTATAAACATAGTAACATAATATAGCGAAATAATTGAAACTTTACACATAGGAATATGAATTTAATTTGTATATTTTAGTGATTTAGTAGGTTATAATAAATTTAATAAATAAAAAAATTTAAACAAGTAAAACTTTATACCTAAAAATGATGAAGAGGAATGTTGATTTTTCAATTAAATGAAGAAAGTTAGAATTAAATGAATAGAACTTATATTATTTTGACAAAATAATAAAGTGTCGCCCATGTGTAAATAACAAAACCAAAAAATAAGTAAGAGAAAACCACTATGTTATTTTACTGCTATATACTTTTGGCATTTAACTGATCTTATTTTCACACAAAAAACAGACTTATATTTGTAAAAGATAATTCCTGTCAGACTATATTTTTTCTTTATAGAAAACTTAAATTTTATCTTAATAAACTTTACTTACAGCGGCTTTTAATGAGACAATAGCCTTAACGAAGAATGAATTATATAGTGTTATTTTTAATAGAAGGTATTAAGTTTGATATGGACTAGTAAAATATAACGAGAGTAAGAAATAGGTAAGGAGAGGGTGTTATGGTAGGGAGAAGTGAAGAAGGAATGTCGCTTGTTGAGGTTTTGGCAGCTTTGTTTATCTTAGGCATAGTGTTTATAAGTTTCATGACAATCTTCCCTCAGATGATCAGTGTGAATGAACGGACAGAAACGAAGTTACAAACTATGAATATAGCAAAGACAGAGCTAGTGGAATTAAAAGACGATACTAGTGATAATTTAAAAGCAGAAAATAAATCAAAATCAAGCACAGGTCCGGGAGATTTTGAAACGTATACGTATTCGAAACCAAGTGGAGTGATTGTAGAAATAGATTGCTATAACGTAGGTAACGAAACATGTAGCGGTGTAGGTAGTGATCCTGCCGTACGCCAAGAAGAGTTATATAAAATTCATATTAAAATTAAAAAAAATGAGAATATAATAAGTGAAACATTTGGTTATTTAGAACTGAAGTGAAGGAGGGATCATATGTTAAGAAATGAAAAAGGTATGACAGTAGTCGAACTGCTTGCAACTCTCCTTCTTGTCACTTTCGTATCAGGAATCATTTGGACAACGATTTCAATAGCAACGAAATTTAATATAGGGGAAACTTCCACTTTACGATTGCAACAAGAAGCGAATTATATTATTTCAGAGCTACAACAGATTCATCGAAACTGCGAAAAATACAGCTTAACAATAACTGCAAATATAGTAGAAGTATCGGCATGTGTAGACGATACGGGTGCACCTATGAACGAATATAATGGTGTGATCAGTGACCGATTTACGTATGAAAGCAGCTGGAGAAGTGAAGAAAATCCAATAGAGCCGACAAAAGCAGGCGGTGATTTGGTGTTGGAAAATTTTGCTGTAGTTGACCCTTCAAATAGTAATAGAGAAGTTAAAGTTTCCACTACTATTTCTCGTTTCAAAATTAAAGAGGAAGATAAAGCAGGAGTAAGTGAAGAAGGGAGCTGACGTGATGAACTATATAAAGAACGAAAAAGGTTTCGCTTTAATCATCGTGTTATTTGCTATAGTATTTATTACAGCGATCACAGCTGTCTTTATGCGGGGGGCGCTTGGCAATCGTGTGCAAGAAACGACTGTTGATGAAAATAATTTAGTAGTCGTTGCTGCAGAGGCGGGTGTGGATTATTATACTTGGTATTTGAAAGAAATATATGATAAAGACAAATTAGATGTGGAATTCAGAAGATTAGAACAAAAAGAGTTAGACAAGCAAGTAGCTGGCGGAGACACTATTGATTATCCTGAAATTCAAAAAGCGATTGTAAGAGAATTTTTAATTGAGTTGGTTCACCGTAAAGACTTGTTGTTAGAAGAAGAGGCCATAGAGTTAGGTAATCACCAATATAGACACAAACTAGTAGATGCAAAGATTTTGCCTGGTTATGATATTGTAGATGATAAAGGAAATATATTCGTTACTGTAAGAGGGGAAGTAGAAGGTGAACTGCCTTCGAGCTTCAAAGGTCAAGAGAAAAAGGATACACTTACATTTGAATACACATATATATTCCCGGAAATTAAAGTTGCAAGCGATACTTCAAATTCTGACACAAATACTTCTGAACCACCTAAAACGAGCATTGTAGTCATGCCAACGTTAAAAGAGCCAAAGCCAGTTGCAATTCCGCAAAATGCTATAGACATGGGGAAGCCGAAACCAAAATGTACACCTGTAAACAAGAAAATAGATGCTCAAAAATGTAATAATTCTAGTATTGATGAAGCGAGTTACAGCATAACAAATTCTCATGTATTTTTAGATGGTATAGTAAATTCGTGGGGTACTGTATTTATAGAAAAGTCTTTAGTAAATATAAATAATGATTTCACACCAGCAACATTAAAATTAAATGGTATAGAACTGATTGTAGCAGGGAAGATTGGGAAAGGGTATAGTGGATCTTCGGAAATTGAAAATTCAATTATACGCACTAATAGTTATGATGTTAGTGGTCAGGTGAATTTTAATAAAACAGATTTGAAAGTCATTACTAACTACCATTCAGGCGGAGCGAGTTTCAAAAATTCTACTTTAGAAGTAGCTGGAAAACTAGATACGGGTGGGGGTCTTTTCTATGTTGAAGGATCTAATGTAAAGATTTTTGGAAATGCTGATACACATAATGGTTCTACTATTAAGGGTTCTGTAATAAGTATTGATGGTAACTTTATGCATACTTCCAAACCTCTTGATGCGGAAAATTCCGATATTTTCGTTAAGGGTGATGTCACTACTACTAACCACTCTAAATTAGACCAAGTAAATATGAATGTCCTTGGAGGCTTTTTAGTAAATGGTCCATTAACATTGTCAAAAACAAATTTAAATGTAGAAAAAGTTTTGAAGTTAACTAATGGCGGTACTTTAAACAATAGTTTAGTCAACGCGAAAGGCATTACTATTACAACTCCATTCACTTTGAACGGTTCTATTATGAGTGCAGACTATATAACAACGACTAATCATATGACCATCAATAACTCTGAAATTTGTGTTGGGAATTTTACTACGAATGGTTTGACGATCGATAGTAATAGTAAAATATACTATTCTGGTACGTCTAATCATAATGCGAGTTTAAATGATCGATTTGTTAAACTTTCAAAAGAAGATTTTACTGCGAAATGTGGGGTAAGCAAAGGGCAAGGTTCTCAAGGGACTACGGAACCAAATGAACCCCACGCTGTAGATTGGCAATTACCTGTCCTTGACAAAGTAATTTACTAATTTACGAATTGAATTAGAAAGAGTGATGCGAATAATGAAACAAAAACTACAAAAAATTAGTCTCTCCCTAGGTGCATTGTTGCTCTTGCTTGGTGTCGTGTTCACCCAGCAAGCATACGCGGGAGACGGGTTGTTTTCGAATTTCAAACGTTTTGATAAACATACGTATGTCGGTCCATTTCCTTTAGCAAAGAAGAACCGTAAGCAGGCAAAATCGGAACTTACTAGCAAGTTCGCGGAGTTGGAGCAGACGACTGCAGTTCAGTTGATTATTCAAGACTTTAACATTGATTTGCCGACGGAAGTGATAACATTCGATGTAGACGCCACGGTAGACCAAGCAGTATCTGGAAAAGAGAATTCGCTCGTGGCGTCGGTTTCCAGAGAAGGATTGCGCACTGTGCTCAAGCAGAATTTCAGTTCGCTTAGCTTCAATGATGAGGAAATCGAGAACATCTCTTCTCAAATAGAATCCCAATTGCGTACCGGAATTATGCCACAACATATATATTTAGCTCAAATAATTCCAGATATATATAATCAAGCGCAAACAATTGCCTCTGCTTCGTATGCGACGAATGAAATATCGCAAGGGCTGCGTTTATTGATCAATGATTTGAACGAGTTTGAGATTGAACCGAACTCTACGTTTTCTTTTCAAGAGTTTGTAAGTGATAAAGAGTCCGTTGTGGCTATTGATCAAGATCTATCTATTATGGCGTCGCTATTGTATGAGTCCGCGTTACAGACGAACTGGGTAATTGATGAACGTAGTATTGGAAATGAGTTGACAGTAGGTGTAGAACCTGGCTTTGAAGCGGTTGTGAATCGCAAGCTAGATTTGGATTTGCAATTCACAAACCCTAATCAAACTATGTTCACGTTACGAGCAGAATGGAAAAACTCTCAAATTACTCTTTCAATAGAAGGATTGCCGTTTGTGCATACGTATCAGCCCCAAGTAGAGAGCTTGCGGACGTATAATCCGAAAACAGTCGTGCAGTATAGTGCGTTTGCTTCTTCTAGTAAGTCTAAAAGGATTGATAAAGGGAAACAAGCGATGGAAGTAAAGGTTATGCGCAGCGTGTTGTTAAATGGCTCTCTACAAGACTATGAAGATATTTCAGTAGACTTCTATTTACCGAAGTCAAAAATAGAACGACGTGATTTAATACGTCCAGAACCGCCAGTAGAACCGCCGGCAGATGATTCAAATACAGGTTCTGGTTCGAATACAAATTCTGGCTCAACTACAGACGGTGGTAACTCTAACTCTGGAACATCTCAAGGGAATTCTTCTACAAATGGGTCAGGCACATCGTCTGGATCGACGGGTACAGATGGAAACGGTTCATCGTCCAATACCAGCAATTCAGGAAAACCTGGAAGCTCCACTGGAAATAATTCTACGAACGGAAGCAGTTCGGGTACAAATGGCGGAAATTCTACAGGAACCACGAAACCGTCCGGCAATCAAAACAAAGATGATGTGTATTTCGATAAAGGTGGCAACCCCGTAGATAAAAACGGCAATCCACTTGCATCGTAAAGGAGGATGTACATGGCAGTCACTAGAAAACGTCTCGGTGATTTACTTATAGAGTCCGGTTTATTGACAGACGAACAATTGATGAGCACGTTACAAGACAAGCCACGAGATCAGCGATTAGGCGATGCGTTATTGCAACGTGGATATATTACAGAGCAACAGCTAATTGAAGTATTGGAGTTCCAACTCGGAATTCCGCACGTCAATTTATTCAGATACCCGTTTGACCCGAAATTATTCAATATTGTCCCAAAAGGATTAGCTAAACAGAAGATGATCGTGCCATTAAAGAAAGACGGCGATAAATTATTCGTAGCGATGGCGGACCCAATGGATTACAACACAATAGAAGATTTGCGGTTATCGACTGGTTTTCATATTGAAACGGCTATCGCGTCAAAAGATGATATTACGCGAACGATCACTAGATATTATGATGATGAGTTATTTGATGATGTGTTGTTCGAGGAACCGGAGACGACAGAAGAACAGTTGCAACAGCAAGAAGATTTAGTAGATCAGGATTCACCTATCGTCCGTCTAGTCAATCAAATCATATCAAGCGCTGTAACGATGAAGGCGAGTGATATTCATATTGACCCGCAAGAACACCAAGTCGTCATCCGTTTCCGAATTGACGGGAAGTTGCAGACGGAGCGTGTGTTACCGAAGCATATGCAGGCAATGCTTCTCGCACGTATTAAAATCATGGGGAATTTGAATATTACCGAATCTCGTATTCCGCAAGATGGCCGTATTAAAGTAACGATTGATTTCCGACCGATTGACTTGCGGTTATCGACATTGCCTACTGTCTTTGGTGAGAAAATTGTTATGCGTATTTTAGACTTGAGCAGTTCATTAAATGATTTGTCCAAGCTTGGTTTTGGTACAACAAATTTAGAACGTTTTTTATCAGAAATTGAAAAGCCGAATGGCATTATTTTAATCTCAGGTCCAACAGGTTCAGGGAAATCTTCTACTTTATATGCGGCACTGAATCGTTTGAATAGTGAAGATGTCAATATCATTACGATTGAAGATCCGGTGGAATATCAATTGGAAGGGATCAATCAGATTCAAGTGAATTCCAACGTAGGATTGACATTCGCCGCTGGATTACGATCGATTTTACGACAAGACCCTGATGTCGTGATGGTAGGAGAAATTCGAGATAAAGAAACGGTGGAAATTGCGATTCGAGCTTCGTTAACGGGTCACTTAGTATTGAGTACAATCCACACGAATGACTCTGTCGCATCGATCTCCCGATTGCTTGACATGGGCGTAGAACCGTTCTTATTAACAGCTTCATTGAATGCGATTGTAGCGCAACGACTCATTAGAAGAGTGTGTCGAGACTGTGGAACGAGACAGCCGGCAACAGAACGGGAACAAGCTATTTTTACCAAGCGTGGAATGACGGTCGATGAAATTCACCGTGGATCGGGCTGCGCAGCATGTAATATGACGGGGTATCGTGGGCGTATCGCGATTCATGAAGTGCTCGTCATTAATGCAGAAATGCGAGATGCGATCAACAGAGACGCGGCACCTACTGTACTGCGAGAAATTGCGGAGAGAAGTAAAACGATTTTCCTTATAGACGATGGGTTGGAGAAAGTGAAACAGGGTATTACAACTACTGAAGAAGTGTTGCGAATCGCCTTGATTGAATAGGAGTGTATACAATGCCTGAACGGATTAATCAATTATTGACGGAAGCTTTCACTATTAAGGCATCTGATATTCATTTGACTGTAGGGGTGCCACCTATTTTTCGCGTGCATGGAGATTTAAAACGCTATGGAGAAACACCGCTCACTCCAGAAGAAACGGAAAGAATTGCACATCAAACGATACCTGGCAAAATGTTACCTGCTTTTAAAGAAGCGGGACAAATCGATTATTCCTATGAAATACCAGGTGTTTCACGTTTTCGTGTCAATGCGTTTCAACAACGTGGGGCGATTTCGTTGGCTTTCCGTACGATTCCGACAAAAATCCCAACAATCGATGAATTGAATATGCCGGCAACACTAATGAATTTAGCTAGTACAGCGCAAGGGTTAATTTTAGTAACGGGTCCGACGGGTTCGGGAAAATCCACGACGCTCGCTGCGATGATTCGGTATATGAATGAAACGATGAGGAAACATATTATTACATTGGAAGATCCGATTGAATATATGCATGAGCACGGATCTTCAATTATCGATCAGCGGGAAGTCGGCTTTGACACGCACTCGTTCGCAGCTGGTTTGCGCGCTTCTCTGCGACAAGATCCTGATGTCATTCTAGTCGGTGAAATGCGGGATTTGGAGACGATTTCTACAGCCATTACAGCAGCAGAAACCGGCCACTTAGTACTTGCGACACTGCATACATGGAGTGCGGCTTCGACGATTGATAGAATCATAGACGTCTTCCCTCATGGCCAGCAGTCGCAGATTCGCGTGCAGTTGTCCGGTGTATTAACTGCTGTTGTGTCTCAGCGTTTGTTTAAGACGATAGATGGATCAGGGCGGCGTGCTGCGACAGAAATTATGATTAACAATGCGGCGGTTTCCAATTTGATTCGATCGGAGAAAGTTCACCAAATTCCGAACGTCATTCAGACGAGCCGGGCGAGTGGAATGCATATGATGGATCATTCAGTGAAAAGTTTAATGGAGCAGCGGATTATATCCTATGAAGCGGCATTGCCGTTTTTGCAGGGAGATGAGTAACGATGGCGCGTTTTACGTATGAAGGACGGGATGCCAAGTCGATCCGTCGCGGAACTGTAATCGCAACGAATAAACGAGATGCGGCGATTAAGCTAAAAGGCCAAGGAATTCGTGTTGTGAGTATTGTGGAGCAACAAGAAACCGCGTTGACGAAAGAAATTACGATTGGGAATCCGGTCAAACGGGATCAATTGATCATGTTTTTACGGCAGTTCTCGACGCTGTTACAGGCGGGTGTCACGATTGTAGATGCTGTTCGAATTTTATCAGCGCAAGTAGAGCAAGCAGCGTTTCGCAAAATATTAACGTCGATTCAAGAAGACTTACGCACGGGAACACCGCTGTCGGTCGCTTTAGGAAAACATCCGAAAGTATTTGAACCGCTAATTCTGAATATGATTGGTGCCGGTGAAGTCTCAGGGACTGTAGATGAAGCGCTCGACCGCTTAGCAGATCACTTTGAAAAAGCGTACCGAACGAGACAGAAAGTACTATCAGCTATGGCGTATCCGATTGTAGTAGGGATTGTGGCGATTGGAGTTGTCATTTTCTTATTATGGTTTGTCGTCCCGATGTTCGTCGATATGTTTGATAGTATTGGCGGTCAATTGCCGTGGTTGACACGCATGGTTATGGCGGCCAGTGAATGGATTGAGAGTTACTGGTATTTGCTGTTTTTAATTATTTCAGCGATCGTCGTCGGATTTTTATTATTGCGCAGTAATCCGAAAGGGAAGTTTTTATTGGATACGATTGCGCTTCGTATGCCGATATTCGGTCCGATCGTGCAAAAAGCAGCTTTAGCGATGATGACACGTACATTAAGCTCGATGTTTTCTAGTTCTGTGCCGATTTTACAGTCGCTGACGATGACAGAACGAGTGATAGGGAATAAAGTCATAGGAAAAGTGATTGGGGAATCTAGGGAATCGATGGAACGAGGCGGATCATTGACTGAACCGATGCTAAATCATTGGGCATTTCCACCGTTAATTCCTCATATGATCGCAATTGGAGAAGAGACTGGTTCTTTAGACTCTATGTTGGCGAAAGTAGCAGACTTCTATGAAAAAGAAGTAGAAGCCGCGACGGATCGCTTAAAGGCGCTAATAGAACCATTAATGATTGTTTTCTTAGCGGCAATAGTTGGGACTATAGTTTTAGCAATTATGATGCCTATGTTCAGCATGTTTGAACAAATAGACAGTTTGTAACAGAAAATGCATATTTCTATGAAAATAAATAATATTTTTCAATTTAGTAGTGTTATTTTCCTAAGTGCTGTGATATACTATATTCATAGAGTACGAAAAACAAGAGGAGGAAAACAAATGAAAAAATTTCTACAAAAGAAGTTGAATCAAAAAGGTTTGACGCTTGTTGAGTTACTAGCAGTTATCGTTATTTTAGGGATTATCGCTGCGATTGCAGTACCAGCAATCGGAAACATTATTGAAAACACGAAGTACAACGCGGTGAAGGCCGATGCGTTGAATGCGTTGAACGCAGCTAATATGTACTTCACAGAAACTCCTAAAGAAAATTCTGTTACAATAGAAACTTTAGTTACTGGTGGTTATTTGGAAAATGCGGGAAAATTACCTCCTACTGGCACGGTAGCTAATGGTAATCCTAAGAAGATTTCTACAGCAGCAATTGATTTTGCAGGAGGAAAAACAGTAACATTTACCGGAGCTACAATTGATTCTATCAATGCAGATACTACAAAAGGTAGTGCTGTAACTGCACAAACCATCAACTAATAAAAATCTCCATAAAAGGCGGAAGGCGCTAGGAAAGTCGCCTTCCGCTTTTTTTCTATATAGTAAGGGAAGGGGCTGGTTACGGTATGAAGATCATAAAATCGCAAAAGGGACTCACGTTAATAGAGTTATTAGCTGTGCTCGTTATAATGGGGATCATCGCAGCTATTGCTGTTCCTGCGGTCGGGAAAATTATTGAAAACAATCGTCACAAAGCTACGAAAGGGGAAGCGTTAGTGATGTTGCGTGCTGCTCAATTGTATTTTGTGGAGACACCGGCTATTAACAGTGAAGGTAAGCAATACGGAAGAGAGTGGCAAGCTGCGTCCTTACCAGATTTAGTGAATCAAGGCTATATGGAAAGCAATGGCTATTTAAACGATACTGCCTTTGTTACGAATGTGACACCAGCAAAGATCTGCGCCTCTTCAGAAGGGAAAAGTAAAGTGACGTTCTATAATGCGACAGCTGAGGAAATCGCTAATAGCGGACATTCGATTCATGTTGGGAAGGAAGCTTGTGGTACACGCGAAGGGGTAGAAGGCCCATTTCTTGTTCCTCCTGCAGGCAATTAAATTCTAACCGATTTCATTACATGATAAATTATGTCACCGCTTACATGTGTTTATTTCCATCATCATCTAAAAAGGTAAATATCCCCTATGAATCTTTCCTTCCTTCTATCCTTTTGCTATACTTAAACATAACTAACGGATGCAACTATACCTACTGAGAATGTAGTATGTACCCGTTTGGAAGGAGTTCGTATTATGTCAATCGTTTCAACTATTCAACGTTCGCTTTCTAGTCTTTCTCTTCCGTCCATTTCGTTCGGACGTAAAAAGCGTATCCATTCATTGACGATTGATGACGATGCGATTCGCTATGTCCGTATCAAATCGCTCCATCCGATTGTTCTGGATGTCGCACGTGAAGCGGCTCTTCCGCCTCACGTCATTCACGAAGGCCGGATTGCGAATGAGGAGGCGCTGGAAGAAGCGCTGGATGAAGTCGTAAGAGACTGGAATTTAGTGAAACGCAATGTTGCTTTTCTCGCACCTGATGCATACGTCATCATACGTAGAGTGACCTATCCAGAATCAGTGGAGGTAGAAGACTTAAAAAGTCATTTCTTTATTGAAATCGGCTCGACGATCTATTTGCCGTTTGATGATCCGGTATTTGATGTCGTGCCTTACATAGCTACTACTAGTCAGCAGGAGGCGATTTTAATCGCTTCTAAAGAAAGTGTTATGCAGTCGTATGAATTCGCGCTGGAAGCAGTAAAGACGGAGCCTGTCGTCGCAGATATCGCCCCTCTATCGTTGTATCGTTTGGCGTATCATGAATATGAGTTCGAAGGTACAGAGCACATATTACTCGCTGACATCCGCGGACGCAGTTTGACGGTGTCGATTTTCAATAGCCATTATCCGTTATTCATCCGTTCGATGGAGCTTGAAGTCCCGCTCAGTATGACAACGGGCGAAGAACTGGAAGAAAAGCAAGTGGAACCGATGACTATTGTCGCGGAACTCGAGAAATTAGCAAACTTCTACCGATTTAATTTGGCGGAGGGGGATGCGGTCATTACTCATTTATTATGGAACGGTTCTTATGGCGAGACTGAAACGTTGCTTCAGCTCGTGCGCGAACGTTTGGCAATTGAAGCACTTCCTTTAGTGAAGGAACGGATTACTTGCGTGGACGGTACAGAAGTGACTGCAGATTTCCACCGGGTTATCGGCCTTGCGTTGAAGGAAGAGGTGTGACATGCAAAAGTTAGTCGATATTAATTTACTGCCGGAGAAAATCCGCGAGCGTAAAACATGGCTTTGGATTGTACTTGCTATTCTTTTAGCGGCGCTTCTCAGTTGGGTCATTCTGTATTGGATGACACAAAAGAATGAAGATGAAATTCAATTATTGAACCAGCAAACATATGATGTACAAAAGCAGCAAGAAGGCATTACATCACAGTTGCGACCTTCTGCATTTGGACAGGAGAAAGCAAGTTTAGCTGCGACTGTCGATTTTTTAGAAGACTATCAATACAAAACGCATCCATTGATCAAGGATCTTGTCAAAGCATTACCTGAACGTGGATTCTTTTTGGAATTGACATTCACAGCACCGAACGAAATGACGCTTCTTGTACAATTTGATGATTTAACAGAACCTGCTCATTATTTGACGCGTATCAAATCTTCTTCGCTAGTCATTGATGCGACGTTTGAGGAATTGGAAGCGAAAGAACAGCCGTTGCCTGATGAGAAAGTATCTACGAATGTTTTACCTCGCTATGAGGCGAAGTACTTTATTCAATTTGTAGATGAGCGCAATGTAACGCCGCAAGATGCGACGGTCGATCCGGATGCCATAGATCAGCCGGTAGAGCAGTCTTCGCCGCCAGCAGAAGAACCGCAACCTCCAATAGATATGAATACAGGGGAGGTGCGCTAATGGATAAGTATATATCGAAACGCCAACAGCAAATTGTACTCATTGCGCTAGCTGTTTTATTGTTTGGTGCAGTATTATATTATTCTATTTTCAGTTTGTATTTGCCGGTAAGAGATCGGCATGAACAATCAACGGCGCAATTGACGTCTGAACGTGATATTTTATTTGCTTTGCAAAGGCAGTTGGCGAATAAAGATGGAGACGAGACTGTTTCTTCGGGCCCGTTACAGAAGAAAGTACCTGTCATTCCGTTAGAAGATGCGCTATTGCTGCGGATAGACAAAGCGGAAGTGAAATCGGATACGCGGGTGCAAAACGTCAAGTTTAGTAAGAATGAGTTCGTTGCGGAAGAGTTGCCTGAAGAAGTGCAAAATCTGCAAACGGTGTTGATGGAAGTGGAGCTGGTCGCGGATACGTACGATCAAGTAGATAACTTCATTTATGAGATCGAAGAAATGTTGCGGATCATGAATGTCGAAACGATTCAGTTTAAAGGGTTGCCTGAAAAGACAGAAGCTGAATCCGAGCTTGGCGAGATGGAACTGGTCATTTCATTTAATGCGTTCTTCCGCCCCGATTTGGTGAATTTGCAAGATGAGGCGCCGAGAGTGGATGCCCCGGCGGCTGCGGGTAAAGACGATCCGACGACTATTAACAAAATGCGCGGCGATGAAACTGTGGAGTAAGGAGAGAGTCTATGGAATGGCTAATCGGTATATTTTTCTTCCTCTATGGTATTACGTTCGGGTCATTTTTTAATGTGGTCGGGTTGCGTGTGCCGTTGAAGGAATCTATTGTCACTCCGCCTTCGCACTGTACGACATGCGACCGTAATTTAACCGCGGTGGATTTAGTGCCGGTATTTTCTTATGTGTTTTTGCGAGGGAAATGCCGAGGATGCAAAGAGAAAATTAGTGCGATTTATCCGTTGATGGAGTTGCTGACGGGCATGTTGTTCTTTTATGCGTATATGCACTTCGGTTTTCAATGGGAACTCGCTGTAGCACTGTTATTCATTTCGATGCTCGTTATTTTAACTGTTTCTGATTTGAAATATATGCTTATCCCGAATAAAATTCTTCTGCCGTTTGGAGTAGCGATTTTCATTTTGCGTTTTGTCAGTCCATTGACGCCTTGGTGGGATAGTTTGCTTGGCGCGGTTGTTGGATTTGGCGTGTTGTTACTCATTGCGATCGTGTCGAATGGTGGGATGGGTGGCGGCGATATTAAGCTGTTTTTTGTGATCGGTTTAGTGCTAGGTACAATGCAGACGCTATTTACATTGTTTCTTGCTGCATTCATTGGTGCGATTGTCGGACTGATTTTCCTGAAACGGACGAAGCAAGGACGGAAGACGCCGGTGCCATTCGGTCCTTCCATTGCGGTCGCTGCTCTTATTTCATATTTTTATGGCAGTGAAATTGTCGGATGGTATACCGGTTTGTTTTATTAATGAAGAAAATGTTTATGGACAAGACGACACCAGTCTTGTCTTTTTTTGCGTCTTGTTTGGTAAAGTGAAGGAAAAAGTGGAGTGAGTGCAAATGCATTTTCGTAAACGGTATTCGAGAAATATTATTGTGCGTGCAATGGTGCAAGGAGTGGCGATTGGCTTAGCAGCGGTTTTTGTAATCGGACTGACCATTTTTACTACTGGAGAAAAAGGGGCGAATTCTACAAAAAAAGTAGCCACTTCAGGGCCGAATGCAGAAGAAGAGCAAGCGGCGGATGGAGAAGCAGTGACGATGTTCGTAAAGCAGTACGGCGTGTTTTCCGCGAAAGAGGCGGCGACTGATTTTGTTGCGACCGACCCTTCATTAGCTAAAACAGTGATTTTTCCAGTGAATGGACAGTTCTACGTTTGGGGAGCTACGTGGGTAAAGGAAAGTCACGTTGTGTTAAATGAAACAGAAGATGCGTTTAAGAAGAAAATCCGAGTCGTTGACGGCACTTGTAAGCAAGCAAATCGTGAAGAAGTGAAAAAAGCCTTGCTTGCAGACGATTTGTCCAAAATTGAATTGTCTGTCGGTGGAGGAGAGAAGAAAAAAGGGACGGATCTTCAGAAGAAAATGACCGCTATCACCGCATTCACAAAGGATTCTTCAATTGCTAGGCTGCATCTATTAGGGTATTATTCAAATGAAGATCCATGCTTCAAAATTCAATTTTGAGGCGATATTCGAGGAAGAATTGAATTTTGCTTCTTTTTCAAAAACAGTGTAATGACGTACACTATAGAAAAGGAGGTAGTATGTATGAAATTTTCTAGTATTCAACCGGTCGTTCTCGCTTCAAATTCACCAAGACGTAAAGAATTATTACAGCTCGCAGGTATAGAGTTTACAGTTGTACCGAGTGATGTGAAAGAAGATTTGCCGTTTACGCCACGTGAACCCGATCGTTATGCCATTCGTTTGTCGGAGCAAAAGGCGAAAGTGGTGTTCGATAAACATCCGCAGGCTATGGTGGTTGCGGCAGATACTATCGTAGTTAAAGGGAATCGGCAGTTTCCAAAGCCAGTCGATAATGAACAGGCCATTGAGTTTTTATTGGAACTTTCAGGGGAGACCCACCAAGTGATCACGGGTGTTACGGTGTTGATGGAAGGGCGAAAATTGCAGTTTGCTAGTCTATCGCAGGTGAAGTTCCGCGATTTGGATGTCGGTCTAGTACATGAGTATGTGCGCTCTGGGGATGCGGCAGACAAAGCGGGGGCGTATGGCATTCAAACGGATGGTATGTTATTTGTGGAAGCGATTGTCGGGGATTATCAAAATATTGTCGGTTTGCCGATTGGGCAATTAGTCGAATATCTTCGCGATGAGCAATGGTTGACATTAGAAGTAGGTGATGCGTAACATGCCGCTAGATTTAGAGCCTAAAATGATGATCCGTGATGTCCATATTGCAGATCGTCCCCGTGAGCGCTTGATTCGAGAAGGTGCCAGCAGTCTTTCCAATCAAGAACTGATGGCGATTTTATTGCGTACTGGCACGCGGGCAGAATCTGTGCTGGTCCTTGCTAATCGTGTGTTGTCCACATTGGATCGACTGGCTGATTTGAAGGAAATGACCGTTGAAGAGATGACGCAAATTAAAGGAATTGGGGAAGCGAAAGCGGTACAGATCCTTGCGTCAGCGGAACTGGGTAAGCGTTTGTACCGCGCCGCACCTGAAGACCGCTACAAAATTCGATCGCCTGAAGACGCTGCGAATTATTTAATGACAGATATGTCGTCATTGAATCAAGAACACTTCGTCGTGTTATTTTTAAATGTGAAAAATGAAGTATTACATAAGCAGACCATTTTTATTGGGAGCTTGAATTCTAGTATTGTGCATCCGCGCGAAGTATTCCGTGAGGCGTTTAAACGATCTGCTGCTTCCATGATTATTTCGCATAATCATCGTGCGACACGTTCGTAACTGAAAAGGTTGCGCACGCTGTCTGAAGGTCAATCGACCAAAAGAGAGTCGTGAACTCTTAACTCGATAGGTAGAATGATAGGGTAACGCCTTGAAATGCCTACTCTAATACTCCGACATGCGCTATTCAAATGTGTAAAAGAATGGGGTGTGAAGCTCGGTGAAGTCGGCTGAAAGTTGTCGTAGTGCTAGTTTATCTAGTAACCGAAACCTAACTAGAGGTAGTTAGTGCGACTGATAGGCCGGGAGTCGTGAAAAACTTAATAAGGTGAGAATGTGGTAAGACACTGACGAACTAGCGAACGAAATGTCTGTAAGTGCGTCTACTTAGAAATGGGTAGACTTGATGAAAATTCAAGTGCGTTCCGTGGGCGAGTACCTATGATGGTTTCGAAAGCTCCATGCATCGTTATAGGCGATGGAGAGGACGCCAGGCAAGAGCTAGCATCTAAGTTAAGACATGGATAGAGTTAAGGGAACGTGGAAAGCTATCAACATGGAGAGTACACACTTTATGAAGTGGTAGGAAGGAAAGGATTCGTCTATAACTTCCTTTTATGGTAGTGAGAGTAGAGGCATGAGCGTTGAAGTTTCTGTAATGGAAATGGAGCAACAGCCTCAAGTCGTTTAGTCAATCTGATTTCAACTCAATCACCTCAAGGATTCTCGTATGACTAAAAAGGTCACGGGCCAAGTTTGGAGCGTGATAGACCTTGAAAGAAAATTATAAGAAAATCCCTAGAATGAAAAATACAAGATTACGTCATGCAGAGTATTACGGCATGACAGAAACCTTCGATATGCTTTTTGCCAAGAGTAAAGAAAATCAAAAATTGACGAATCTAATGGCTACTATTACTTCAGATGATAATATCCTTCTCGCTTATCGCAATATTAAGCGGAATAATGGAAGTGCAACGGCTGGAGTAGACAAGATCACAATTCATGATATTGAAAAGCTAAGCACAAGTGAATTCATTGAAATTGTGAGAAAAAGATTCGCCCATTACAATCCTCGAAAAGTAAGGCGCGTGGAAATACCGAAACCGAACGGGAAAACTAGACCATTGGGAATCCCGTCCATGTGGGATCGTGTCGCGCAACAATGTATCTTACAAGTGTTAGAACCTATATGTGAAGCTAAGTTTTACAAACACAGTTTTGGTTTCAGAACAACCAAATCAGCGGAGCATGCAATTTCAGCATGTGCTGTTCGGATAAGCAGAAGTAAAATGCAGTACGTTGTGGATGTGGATATCAAAGGGTTCTTTGATGAAGTGAAACATTCGAAACTGATGCGACAAATATGGACAATGGGCATCCAAGACAAACAATTGCTTGTCATCCTTCGGAAAATGCTTAAAGCGCCTGTTGTTTTGCCGAATGGAAAAATCGTTTATCCGACAAAAGGAACGCCACAAGGTGGAATACTTTCACCCCTGTTAGCGAATATCAACCTCAACAAATTTGACTGGTGGATTGCGAATCAGTGGGAAAGTAAAAAGTGTCATTCATTCAATCAATGACCACCTTATTAAGAAAACTGGATTGTATAGCCATCAATATAGGTATAGAAAATTAAGAGAAACTTCTTCACTTAAAGAAATGTACATTGTTCGCTATGCAGATGACTTCAAAATCTTTACGACAACACGTTCCAATGCCGAAAAGATTTTTCTGGCAAGTAAAATGTGGCTAGAAGAGCGGTTAAGCCTGCCTATTTCAGAAGATAAATCCCGAATCACGAATCTTAAAAAGAATCGCAGTGAATTTTTAGGATTTGAACTGAAAATGGAACGCAAAGGCTATGACCGCCTTAAGCGTAAACGATATGTTTGTCAGTCCTATGTAGCGGAAAAAGCACGGAAGAGGATTAAGGAACAACTGAAAGAACAAATTAAACTCATGCAAAAAGCACCAAACGGAAACGACTTAATCAAGAATATCCGAATCTACAACAGTATGGTAATTGGCATCCATAACTACTATCAAATTGCGACACAAGTAAATGCAAATTTGATGCCGATTCAATACCAATTAACTCTTGTAGAGCGTCACCGATTAAAACAGTTTTCACTTCGTAAGCAAACCAATCACCCAATTAAAGACCAGGGGCTAAAACCTTATTTGAAGTCAAAAATGACAAGATATATAAATGGATACCCACTGATCCCAATCGGTTTTATAAAAACCAGAACAGCATTACTACCTAAAAATGGCGTCAATAAGTTTACTATTGAGGGTCGTGAACTGATGCATAAAGAACAAAAGTCAGTTCCAAACTGGCAAGTTCAATGGATTAGAAAACATCCTGTCAGTAACGAACGGGCATCGATAGAGTTTAATGATAATCGAATATCGCTGTTCATTGCGCAAAAGGGAAAATGTGCTGTATCGGGAGAAGAGTTAATTCTGACGGAAATGGATTGTCACCATAAACAATTATGGAGGCTGACAAAAGATGATAGGTATTCCAATCTGATATTGGTTACCAGAGATATTCATCGACTGATTCATGCCACAGAAATGGACACAATCCGCATGTATCTTGAACATTTGAATTTTAATGGGGAGCAGATGAAAAAGCTTAATAAACTTCGGTTATTAATTGGTAACGAAGAACTGTAATACTAGGGAAATCGAATAATAAAACAAGATTGAGGAAAATGAAATAGTTGATGAACGATGGAATGCCGTGTGCGATGAAAGTTGCATGCACGGTGTGGAGCAGGGGAAAAGGTAGAGATTACTTCAAAGCCTTACCTATTGCTATCAAGTGGCGATACGACGCCTTCAAAGGAAGACATTGAAGTAACGAAGCGTCTGATTGATGCGGGGCAGATTATGGGAGTGGACGTGCTGGATCATATTATTATCGGAGATCAAAAATTTATTAGTTTGAAGGATAAAGGGTACATTTGAAGCGTGAACGCTATTTGATGTAGAACAAGCAAGGAGAATGAGTTTATTTTCCTTGCTTGTTTTTTGTAGTTTTATAGGGGAGAGTTCTATGATCGCGTGGGGTGAATCTATGAGCGGAAGAGTGTGTACTATGATCGCGCGGTGTGAATCTAGGGGAGTTTAGGGGAATTCGGTGTCTTTTTTGATGTTTTTTGAATTATGGTGAGGCGATACTGTAAATTTAGTTACCTTTCCGTTATAATGTGGTGTATGCTTTTAAGAAGGCCGATGACGGTTATGTAGAAAGGGAGAATACAATTGTTTGGGTTCAGAAACAGAAATGTAGGGATTGACCTGGGGACTGCAAATACCTTGGTTTTCATTAAGGATCAGGGCATTGTACTCAGAGAACCTTCCGTAGTCGCAAAAAATACTACGACAAATGAAATCATCGCTGTCGGTGAAGAGGCTCGCTCCATGATTGGCCGTACACCGAGCTCAATCGTAGCGATTCGTCCTATGAGAGATGGAGTCATTGCTGATTTCGACACGACAACGGCTATGATCTCTCATTATTTAAAAGAAGCTCTAAAAGCGGCGGGTAGTTCGTGGAGAAAGCCGAATGTGATGATTTGTGTTCCGTATGGCATCACTTCTGTAGAACGACGTGCAGTGATTGATGCAGCGCGCCATGCAGGGGCGAAGGAAGCGTATACGATTGAGGAACCTTTTGCAGCTGCGATCGGGGCAGATTTACCTGTTTGGGAACCAACCGGCAGTATGGTCGTCGATATAGGTGGCGGTACGACAGAAGTCGCTATTATTTCACTTGGTGGGATTGTAACGAGTACTTCGATTCGTGTCGGTGGTGATTCGATGGATGATGCGATCGTGGACTACGTTCGTAAAACGTATCATATGCTAGTAGGGGAAAGAACAGCGGAAGCGATTAAGTTTGAAATTGGATCTGCATTTGATTTGGAAAAGACAGAAAAGATGGATATTCACGGTCGTGATTTGTTGACTGGTTTGCCTAAAACAATGGAAATCACTTCTCAAGAGATTGTCATTGCATTAAAAGAACCGGTGGCGGCGATCATTGAAGGTATGCGCTCGACGCTTGAAAAGACACCGCCTGAACTAGCATCAGATGTAATGGATCGCGGTTTGGTCTTGACGGGTGGCGGATCGTTATTGCGTAATTTGGACAAAGCGATTTCAGAAGAGACGAAAATGCCTGTCTTTATTGCTGAACATCCACTAGACTGTGTAGTCATTGGTACTGGTAAAGCATTGGAAAACATAAGTCTTATTCGAAAGATTCAAACACAATAATTGGAGGAGATGTAGGCGATGCCGCGTTTTTTTTCCAATAAACGATTAATCATTTTATTAGTAGGAGTAATCGTCCTTGTGGCATTAATTGCATTCTCACTTCGCGACCGTAACCATGCAAATGTTCCGGAACAAGCAGTGAAGGATGTTGTCGGATTTGGGCAGTCGCTCTTTACGAAGCCGGCTCACTTTGCTACTAAGGTCATTGAAAGTATTGATACGATGCTTAATACATACGAAGAAAACAAACGACTAAAAGAACGATTAGACACATTCGCGACGATGCAAGCCGAATTGGCGGACGTCAAAGCGAATAATGTAAAATTACGAGGAATCATCGACAAACAGGAGGATCTGCGTGCGTATGAGCCGATCCAATCTACTGTGATTTCGCGTAATCCCGATCAATGGGAAGAAAAGTTAATTATTGATAAAGGTACGACAAATGGTGTAGGTGTCAATATGGCTGTAGTTACAGCGCAAGGCTTGATTGGGAAAGTTATTTTAACGACTTCTACTACTTCAACAGTGGAGTTGCTATCGACAGAAAACAGCAGTTTGCGCGTGGCAGCTATGGTTGTCGGCGACCAAGAAATTTTCGGTTTGATCGAAGGTTTTGACCGTCAAACTCGTCAATTGATCATGAAGCGTATTGATTCTAGCTTTGATGTAAAAAAAGGCATGACGGTTATTTCTTCGGGACTGGGCGGAATTTTCCCTAAAGGTCTATTAATTGGTGAAATTACTGAAGTGTCAACAGATGATTACGGGTTGACGAAGTTGGCGTATATTCGTCCAGCGGCTAATTTTTCTATGTTGGATCATGTAATGGTCGCGAAAAGGTTGACAGCCGTTGTAGATGGTACCGATGGAGGAAACTCTGCGGACGCTAAGGAGGAAGGTGGATCATGATTCGGTTCATCATTCCTTTGATTGCGATCGTCTTGTTTTTTCTGGAACCTATTTTCAGTCTGTTTTCCCCAATCGGGATCAATGACAGCCTGTATATTTTTATTCCGCGATTTTTGATCGTCTATTTAATTTTTATTGCGACATATTACAGCAGAAAACGTGCTTTTATTTATGCTTTGGTACTTGGAGTCTTGTATGATATGTACCACATTGATATTATTGGTCTATATACATTTTTGTACCCGCTCATTTGCTATGTATCTGCTTCGATCATTCGACAAGTGGAGCGACGTACTTCGACAGTCATGTTGCTTTCTTTGGCCATGATTGTGTTGTTGGAATTACTGTCTTACCTGTTCGCAAGTATTATTGCGCTTACATCCATTGACTTTAATGAATTCGTAACGAGTAGGCTTATTCCGACCGTTATTGCCAATTCTCTATTCATTGGGATGTTTGGTTACATGTTTAAACAACTTATTGAAAAACGATTTTTACAAAAACAAGCTGGCTTTTAAGCATTGCGAGGTGATGTAGGTGACGAAATCACAGTTGATAACGATAAAAGGAACAAAGGACGGCTTAGTGCTACGTTTGGATGACCATTGTTCGTTTTCTGATCTTCTGGATGAGCTAAAAGAAAAAGTATCAGGCAGTGTACTCGAAGGTGTCTCTGAAGTACAGCTACATACGGGACGTCGCTTTTGTGACGAGCAAGACATGAAAAGTATTCTTGCAATCATTCATACCTCTCCAAACCTACGTGTTTCGAAGGTTCATAGTGACGTCATTTCATTAGAGGCGTGTGAGAAGAAATTGATTGAAGAACAGTCCGAGACATATGTCGGAATCGTTCGTTCGGGTCAAGTAGTCCGTGCAGAAGGCGATTTAGTCATCATCGGGGATGTGAATCAAAGTGCCCAAGTTATTGCGGGCGGTAGTATTTATGTGTTAGGTCGCGTAAAGGGCATCGCGCATGCAGGAGCGAATGGGAATGAAGACGCGGTTATTGCGGCATCATGGCTTGAAGCTACTCATTTGAAGATTGCTGATAAGATGGAAATCATGACGGATGAGTTGACGATTCTTTCTGAACAACCTGAAATGGAATGTGCTTATCTCCATAAGAATGGGCATATTGCGATTGACCGGCTTCAGGAACTCCGACATTTACGTCCGAACCTTGCGACATTTAAGGGAGGTAGTTAATTTGGGAGAAGCGATTGTTATTACTTCTGGTAAAGGTGGCGTAGGGAAAACAACTACGTCCGCGAATCTTGGTACCGCTCTTGCGTTACAAGGTAAAAAAGTATGTTTGATTGATACGGATATTGGTCTACGAAATTTGGACGTTATTTTAGGTTTAGAAAATCGCATTATTTACGATTTAGTAGATGTGGTGGAAGGACGTTGTAAGGTCCATCAAGCACTCGTAAAGGACAAGCGTTTTGAAGATCGTTTATTTTTACTACCTGCTGCACAAACAACAGATAAAAGTGCAGTCAATCCAGAACAGATGAAGAAACTCGTTCTTGAGATGAAGATGGATTATGACTATGTGCTGATCGACTGTCCTGCAGGAATTGAGCAAGGGTATAAAAATGCTATTGCAGGCGCTGACCGTGCGATTGTCGTGACGACTCCAGAAATTTCAGCTGTGCGTGATGCAGACCGAATCATTGGTCTACTGGAGGCAGAAGAAGGGATTGAGCCCCCTAAATTGATCATTAACCGTATCCGTTCAGGTATGATGGAAAGCGGAGAAACATTAGATATTAACGAGATTACGACGCATTTGTCGATAGATCTACTAGGGATCGTTATGGATGACCGCAGCGTTATCTCTTCTTCCAATAAAGGAGAACCGGTAGTAATGGATCCTACTAATCCTGCGGCAATGGGCTATCGTAACATTGCACGACGTATTTTAGGGGAGTCTGTGCCATTGATGTCGATGGAGAAAAGTAAAAAAGGATTCTTAGGTAAAATTAAGAATATGTTCGGAAAATAATTTATACGTTGTCACTCAGTGCCTGTATGGTGCTGAGTTTTTTTGCATTTTACGTGATGTACTCTCATACACTATAGGTAAAGGAGGGGACGTCGTGAAGTGGAAAACGAAATGGATCATCGCCTTTGTCCTGCTAGTGTCTGTTGTAGCTTTATCAAAATTAGAAGAACGGCAGCTAGTAAACGTGCCTGTGACGCAATATGTAACGACTGGGAAAGATTTTGTTGTGATGAAAAAGTGGGTGTCTTCTTGGTTGGCCGATGAAGAATCGATAACAGTGTCTGCTGAATCTGTATTTGATCCATTCGCTTCGTACGAATCATTTCAGCCTTATCAAGACGGCGCTATTATCTCGTATACGCAACCATTATCCATTACGTCGCAAGGGAGTGGTCTCGTCGTATTTACGGGCTATACACGGCAGTCAGGCAAGACCGTGACCGTGCAATACGATAATGGAGATGAAGTGACGTATGGTTTCGTCGGCTCATTTTCGACACTGCCCTATACTGCGGTGAGACGGGGAGATGAAATTGCAGTAATGGACGAAGAAGCGCTTTATATCCGTGTAAAACGTGATGGGATACCGCTAGAGCCTACAGTTCTTGCGACGTATATGACGGGCGACCTCAAATGAAATTTCGCATTCATCCGATTTTATTACCGGTATTTTTATTTTTTATGGTCGTCGGGGGCGTCTCATTATACGCGATGATATTATTTTCATTGGTTTTTCATGAACTCGGACACGTCGTAGCTGCTAAAAAAACAGGAATGAAAATACGCAGTTGTACGATTTTACCGTATGGAGGGGAATTGCAGATTGTCAATCGCCAACTTGCAACTAAACAACAACGGCTGATTACCGCGCTAGGTGGGCCTGTCGCGACAGCCGTTTTGCTAATCGTTGGATCGTTCGTGGAATTTCCTGGTCGCGAACAATTTGTACAAATTCAATGGATTTTATTAAGCGTGAATTTATTGCCGTTTCTACCATTGGACGGTGGACAAGTTATTTCTGTGTTAGTAGAGACGAAAAAAAATAAATATATTTCACGTTCATACTTTACCCTTTATTCTATTGTGGCAGCGATCGCGTTAAGTGTATATCTTATCGGTTTTTTACCAGATAGTTTGCCATATGTATTACTAACTTCTTTTTTAGTTTTACAAAATGTGGTCACGTACCGCTTCCGAAAATATGAGCAAATCTTTGAGCAAATGGCGAGTGGAGCGAAGCAAACGACTATAAATTAGCTATCGAAAATATTCATTTTTATATAATGCTTGACCTTTGTTTTCCTACGTGATAATATTTTACTGTTATTGTTTGTAGCACCCGTGCTACAACCGCACTGAACAGGTTTAAGTATTCGCATGCCGAATCACCTGTCAAGGCGAGTCTGAGTAAATAGAGGAGGTGCAAGTATGTACGCAATTATTGAAACTGGTGGAAAACAAATCAAAGTTGAAGCAGGACAAGAAATCTACATCGAGAAGGTTTCTGGTGAAGCTGATGAAGTGGTAACATTTGACAAGGTGCTAATGGTGGGCGGAGATGACGTTAAAGTCGGTGCTCCATTCGTAGAAGGCGCTACTGTAACAGGTAAAGTTGTCAAGCAAGGCCGTGGAAAGAAAATTACGGTTTTCAAATACAAGCCGAAAAAGAACTACCGCAAAAAACAAGGTCATCGTCAGCCATACACGAAAATCGTGATCGACGGAATCAATCTGTAATCCGACATGATACATGTCCATATTACGAAAGAGCCTTCCGGGCGCATCTCAGCTTTTGAGATGGATGGTCATGCGGACTATGCTGAACACGGTAAAGACTTAGTATGCGCAGGTGCGTCAGCCGTATCATTCGGTGCGGTCAATGCAATTGCTGAGCTGACAGGTTGTACACCGGAAATTGAGCAAGGTGCGAATGGTGGATATTTACGTGTGGCGTTTCCGGTAACGGCGCGAGATGCGGAAGTTCAACTACTCGTTCAAGCTATGATTATCTCTTTACAGACGATTGAACTAGACTATGCAGAATATATACAATTATCCTTTACAAAGTAGGAGGTGGCAGCTATGTTACGTTTGGATTTACAGTTCTTCGCATCCAAAAAAGGAGTAGGTTCTACTAAGAACGGTCGTGACTCCGAATCGAAACGTCTTGGCGCTAAGCGTGCAGACGGACAATTCGTTTCCGGTGGATCAATCCTTTATCGCCAACGCGGAACAAAAATTCACCCAGGTGAAAACGTTGGTCGCGGTGGAGATGATACTCTATTCGCAAAAATCGACGGCGTCGTTCGTTTCGAGCGCCTTGGCCGCGATAAAAAGAAAGTCAGTGTCTACCCACAAACACAAGAAGCGTAATCGGATAGCGTGACTATATAGAAAAGGACTGCACTCGCTGCAGTCCTTTTTCTTATGGAATTTTTATTTGTGTGGTGTCTATGATCGCATGTGGGAATTCTATGAGCGGAATTGTCGAGTCTATGATCGCGCGTGGGTGTTTAATGAGCGGAAGAGTCGAGTCTATGATCGCACATGGATGTTCAATGAGCGGGAATAGCATGTCTACAATGCTTCAAACAGCACAAAACAGCAATATTTATAAAGATGAAGATTATTTTAGTGATTTCTTCATGAAAATGCTATACTAAGAAGTACGAATTGAGCTGGCGGTGAAAATAATGGGCAAGAATGAACTGAACGTGTCGCAAGTTGTTAAATTTAGCCGGCACGATCATATGAATGATCTTCAATTAGTTTTAATGTATATTGACATGGGGAAATATGCAGAAGCTAAAAATTGCATCTTAGAAAAAACTGCAAATATGCAGCGTCAAGCAATGCTTCAAAAACTTTGCTTGCCAGATACAGAAGAATGGTTAATGACATTGCCATGGCGTTATCCTGTCTTGACAGTCGAACTGTTTTGCGACATCGCTCTAAAAATAGATTCGGTGGAGCTGGATCAGGTACTTGTGGATTATTTGGAAAGTCTGGTAGAGCTAGTCATTCCAAAAATCGAGCGCTATACAAATTGTGCAGTTATGATTTCGGTAACAACAGATGAGACGGCATGGATTATCCAATTGACGTTTCAAGAATTGCGCGTAAAACAACTAGACATCCCAGAAAACTCATCTCAGTTTACGGTCGAAGTTCACGGAGAATCGAATCAATGGACGATTACTATCAGTGGACAATTAGGAGGATTATAAATTATGTTTGTGGATCACGTAAAAGTTTTTGTTAAAGGTGGCGACGGTGGCGACGGTATGGTTGCGTTCCGTCGTGAAAAATATATAGCGTATGGCGGCCCGGCTGGTGGAGATGGTGGTAAAGGAGCGGACGTAATCTTTATCGTAGACGAAGGTTTGCGTACGTTGATGGATTTCCGTTATCAGCGTCATTTCAAAGCTCCTCGTGGAGAGCACGGGGGCAGTAAAAATATGCATGGTCGCGGTGGAAAAGATATGGTAGTTAAAGTTCCGCCGGGTACGATTGTGAAAGATGCTGAAACAGGGACAATCATTGCAGACTTGGTTGAAGACGGTCAAACAGCCGTCATTGCGCGAGGCGGTCGTGGTGGTCGTGGGAATAGCCGTTTTGCGACACCACAAAATACAGCACCTGAACTTTCGGAAAAAGGGGAACCAGGTGTGAGCCGTGATATCGTGCTCGAATTGAAAGTGTTAGCAGATGTTGGGCTAGTTGGATTCCCGAGTGTAGGGAAATCGACATTATTATCTGTTGTTTCAGCCGCGAAGCCAAAAATTGCGGATTATCATTTTACAACGCTCGTTCCGAATTTAGGAATGGTGGAAACAGACGATCATCGTACTTTTGTAATGGCGGATTTACCTGGCTTAATTGAAGGCGCGCATGAAGGAGTCGGACTCGGCCACCAGTTTTTACGTCATATTGAGCGGACGCGTGTCATTGTCCATGTCATTGATATGTCGGGCTTGGAAGGTCGCGAGCCGATCGATGACTACCATACGATTAACGCGGAGCTAGAGCAATACAATATGCGTTTGACTGAACGTCCGCAAATCGTTGTCGCAAATAAAATGGACATGCCGGATGCGGAAGAAAATTTGGTGGCATTTAAAGAGGCGCTCGGTGATGAAGAGGTTCAAATATTCCCGATTTCTGCATTGACGAGAACAGGATTGGATCCATTACTGTATGCGGTGCTTGATTTACTTGAAACGACACCGGAATTCCCAATGCTTGAAGATGTGGAAGAAGACGAAAACTCTGTATTGTATAAACATGAAGCGACAGGTCCGGACTTCGTTATTTCTCGCGATGACGACGGTGCATTTGTGTTGTCAGGTTACACACTTGAGCGTTTATTCCAGATGACGGACTTCAACTTTGATCAGTCCGTTCGGAGGTTTGCTCGACAAATGCGCGGAATGGGTATCGATGATGCATTGCGTGAGCGTGGTGCGGAAAACGGAGATATCGTTCGGATTATGAATTATGAGTTTGAATTCCTAGAGTAAAACTTGTAATCGTTCGTTGTGGGGGGATCAAAATGGAGCAAATCGGGGAAGGCCAGTTTTATTTGGTCCGAGAAGATGTGTTGACTGAATCGATGCAAAAGATGTTGGAAGCAAAAAGAATGTTGGCAAGAGGCGAAGTGACGACGATCCAAGAGGCAACTAAACGGGTCGGTTTGTCACGTAGCGCTTTTTACAAATATCGTGATGCCGTGTTCCCGTTCGAGTCTATCGCACGGGATCGCATTTTAACGATCTTTATTCAACTAGAAGACTTAAAAGGGTCTTTGGCGGTATTATTGGAAATTGTCTCAAAATCAAAGTGTAATGTCCTAACGATCCACCAAACGATTCCTGTACAAGGTCGTGCCAATATTACACTTTCGCTCGATGTGACAGAAATGGAAATAAAAGTAGAAGCCTTTTTACAACGATTAAAAGCGCCTCGATTTATTGATTCCGTTGATTTAATAAGTTCAGGTGTGTTTTAATTTTTTCGCTTGAACAGCTTAGGAGATGAAAGCACAATGACAGAGAAGAAATATACACCATCCGTTGCGTATTTGGGACCTGAAGCATCTTTCACCCATATCGCAGCTGTTGACTTATTTGGTACAGATGGCTTAACGCCCCGTCCAACGATTCCAGACTGCATTGAAGCGGTTACGGCGGGACATGTCGCATATGCACTCGTGCCATTAGAGAATGCACTAGAAGGTTCGGTTCCATTAACGATTGATTATTTATTTCATGGCGGCGAGTTGTTCATTACCGCAGAAATTTCTACACCGATTGAACAACATTTATTAGTGAATAAAGCGCAAATGGATCATATGGATGAATTGGAATCGATTCAGTCTCACCCGCATGCGCTGGCACAATGTCATAAGTTTCTACAATACCGCTATCGTCGAGTTCCTTTAATACAGACGACTTCTACAGCAGCGGCTGCCAAATCTATTTCAGAACAGCCGGAGTTGCGTGTAGCAGCCATCGGGAATCGTTTGGCAGCAGAAACATATGGTCTACATATCGCAGAAGAAAATATTCATGATTTTCATTTTAATCACACACGTTTTGTCGTGTTGTCATTGCGGAAGGAAAAACTTGAACATACGAAACATGATGCTTCCTTAAAAACGACATTGATGGTGAAATTGCCTGAAAATGACCGACCAGGAATGTTGCACCAAATTTTATCTGTTTTTTCATGGCGCCGTTTGAACTTAAGTAAAATTGAATCAAGACCATTAAAAACTGGACTTGGTCAATATTTCTTTATTATTGATATTATGGAATCTGAAGATCATCCGATGATGAAAGGTGCGATGGAAGAGTTAGAAGCACTAGGTTGCACAGCCCGTTCGTTCGGATCCTATTATGTATATGAAAGTAACCCGTCCACTAGCTAATGCTGGTGGATGTTTTTTTGTAATAATTGTTCTCCTACCGAATATATATAACAAGAGAGGATGCTTTACAGTCACTAAATTAGGCGTCCGTTCATACGATGGATTGATGGAAGGGGGAAATGTTAGTGGAAGTTCATATTGTAGTGAAAGGTGATACATTATGGAAGATTGCGCGGCAATACAATATTCCATTTGAAGAATTGAAGCGGGTGAACGCACATCTCGCAAATCCAGACTACATTGTACCGGGAATGAAAATTTTTCTGCCGATGGATAAGAAAAAGCCGATTCATAAAGGTGAGCAATCGAAGCCGCAAGAAAGACCGCAAGAAAAACCACATCATAAACCAACAGAAAAACCGTATCATAAACCATCGGAAAAGCCGCATCATAAATCAGCAGAAAAACCGGTGAAGCCATCTCACACAGAGACGAAACCGCCGCAGCCAAAGCCGCAACCACCTGTACAACAAGTTCCGCCATTACCGCAAATGCCACCGCAACAACAGATGCCGCAACCGCCTGCCGCGCAAATTCCGCAAATACCTGCTGTTCCGATGTGGCAAGCTGTGTTTCCTATTTGTGGTTGGATGCCGATTTTCGATGCGGATTGCGTACCGCACATGCCGCAACAGCCGATGCCTCCACCGATGCAAGCACCTATTAAACCGTTACCACCAAAAGAGTCTTCCAAGTGGTATGAAGAGTCAACGCATCATCAAAAACCAGTCCCTGCGCCTATGCCCGATGGTTGGCAGTTAATAGAATCAAGCTCACTTCACGCAATGCCGCAACCAGCTCCGAAGCCGCCGGTTGTGATGCCAGAACAATCTATGCCACAGCCTACACCAATGCCTGAGCCAATGCCAATGCCGCCGATGCCGTCTATACCGCCGAAAGCGTCTACACCTGCTACGTGGTGTCCATCCAATCAAGAATATCAGGAGCCTTGTTCTCCTCATTGGCCGGCTCCACAACAACCGCAGTGGCCAATGCATCCCGTGCCACCGATGCAACCGTGGCAATGGTTGCCAGTGTGTCCTCCAGCACCGCCTGCGATGCAACCATGGCCGCATCCGGTGAATCCGATGCCCGGTGATTCACAAAATATGCCTAATTATCCAACGCAACAGCCGGATAATTGGCCTAGAAATCAATAATGGGATATGACAGAGAATCAGCGTTTTACGAAAATAAAACAAAACGTCTGGAAAATGGAATCGGGTGGAGCGGTCTATTCTGTAAAAAAATATACATCGCTTGCGCAAGCCGTGAAAGTTCGACATGTACATCAAGTACTTAGCGCGCATGGTTTCCCGCATATTGTTCCTGTGTTAGAGAAGGAAGATCCATTGCTTTTTATTCAGCCATGGCTTGAAGGAGCAAGGGCTGTCAATTTTAAGCGACGAATGGATCGACTGGATTCATTTAAAGCTCTGCAAGCGTTACATGATACAAAGTCCCACATCGATTGGTCGACTGTTTCCTGTCTTCCTTATTATCATATGTTAGAAAAATGGGACGTCCGTTTTGCTAAATTTCTGGAACTGCGGGAAGTGTGTGAGCAGTTCCTACCTTTTCATATGATCGAAGAATTACTTGCGTACAGTGAAGAAGCATTGAAAGTTTGCAAGAAACAACAGCCGTCTGTCAGTTCGCTCACACTGTTGCATGGAGATGTAGTACATCATAATATTTTACGTGATAATTGCGGACAGATTCGCTTTATTGACTTTGATTTGGCTTGTTTAGGAACTGCGGAAGATGAGCGTGTATTATGGATACACCGGGTACTGCCGCAAATTTCATACAACGCGGTCTTTTTGATGGGGGAGCATCCCGATCTATTGACATTGTCCAATCAATCATTAGCTAAGTTGCTTTTTCCGAATGAGATTTTACGTGAATGGCTGCATCTTCTATCGCTTCCAGCGTCGCAGCGTCAGCGAATGGTTAATAAACTCCTGCAGTTTACGGAAACCGCTCTCTCGCACTGGCCCAAATTATGGTATGATGTAGAGCGAATGATGAAGTAGGGGGTTTGATCCATGGCAGGCCATTCAAAGTGGAAGAATATCCAAAACCGAAAAGGCGCACAGGATGCAAAACGAGGAAAGATCTTTCAAAAGATGTCACGTGAAATCTACGTGGCGGCTAAGTCTGGCGGTGACGATCCAGACACGAATCCGGCTTTACGTCTAGCAATCGATAAGTCAAAAAGTGAGAATGTTCCAAATGACGTAATTCAACGAGCGATCGATAAGGCAACAGGTGCAGGAGCAGATGAAAACTATGAAGAAGTGATTTATGAAGGCTATGGACCGGGTGGAACAGCAGTGCTTGTCTATTGTCTAACAGAAAATCGCAATCGTACAGGCCCAAATATCCGCGTAGCATTCAATAAAAATGGCGGGAGTTTAGGAGAAACTGGCTCTGTCAACTATTTATTTGAACGCAAAGGTCGTTTATTTATTGAACGTACAGATGCGACTGACGAAGACGCTGTGATGATGGCGGCGCTTGAAGCAGGAGCTGAAGATATCCTTTCTACGGAAGAAGGATTTGAAATTATAACGACACCGACGGATTTCCTCGCTGTAAAAGAAGCGCTTGAGGCAGAAGAACATGAATGGATTTCTGCAGAAGTCGATATGATTCCATCTGTCTATACAAAGCTGAATGAAGAGCAACACGAAGAGTTTGAGAAAATGATCGACGCTCTCGAAGACGATGATGACGTGCAAAACGTTTATCACAATGCGGATGGAGAGTAACCAATTAAACCAATCTACTACTTTCTGAGGAGAAAGTAGTAGATTGGTTTTTTAATTTGCGATATTCAGCTCCAACGTTTCCAGCATTTGATAAAAACGAGCGCCATGGCCTTCTTGTGCCTCAAGAAACGAATTTTCTGTAATAAGGAGAGTGCCGGAACCTGCTTCTACTAAATAGATAGTTACGACACTGCTATCCGGTTTTTCGCCCTCTTTGCCGCGAAGTGAAAGTGCTGGCACTGGGGTAGTGACTTGTTCTTCATCCAGTGTGAAGAGGTACTCTTTTTTCAAATCCTCTTTCACTTCTTCGGGTGTTTTATCATCAACGAGCAGAAACTCCATATTCACTTCAGGATATCCTTCTGGTATATCGAGAGTGGGTGTAAGTACATCCCGGTCTTCATCAGTTTCGAATGTATAGCGTTCTTTGTCTATATAGAGAGAGTACGCAGATTCTTTACCGACGACTAAATCCATCTGAATGGTCTCATCCTGTCCTTCTACCGACTGTACGATTTCTTTCGTAGGCTCCCTGTTGACATCCGGTGTCTCCTCTTGTGTAGGCACTTCCAAAGGGGCTTCTACATCGACGTCCTCCGTCTTCTCAGGCGTATTACAACCAGCGACTAATAAAGCGATCATCGCACTTGAATATAGAACTTTACGCATTCATTACCCTCCTTTAGTGATTGTTTCACTCTATAGGTGTACTAAAATTTCTTCTAAATGATAAAACTGTCAGTAAAGTTATTATACCCTTTTGTGTAACTAACCAATCAAAAATATACAAGCGGAATTTCTTGTCCGTGAGCAAATGACTAGAGAATAAAAACCGCAAAGGCTATGATAATAAAGCATAAACTGACAAAAAGGAGTTAGATCGTATGACAATTAAAGTAAAAGCAATTATCGGGAGCACAAGTTCTACATCATATAATTTGAAATTAGTGGAGTTCATGGCAAAACGCTATAAAGAACAGTTGGACATTACCCCTGTTCGCATCAATGATTTGGAAATGTTTTCTGTAGATATTGAAAGTGAACCACCAGCATCAGTACAAGCGTTTAAAGACGATGTGAAAGATTCAGATGCCGTAATGTTTGCGACACCGGAGTACAACTTCTCTATTCCAGGTTCAATGAAAAATGCAGTGGACTGGTTGTCTCGTGGAGGAGACTTCACATTACACGGAAAAACAGGCTTTATTATAGGTTCTTCTATGGGTGTATTCGGTTCGGTGAGAGCACAAATTCATCTGCGCGAAATTTTATCCAATCCAGCACTGGCCCCTATTTTATTGCCAGGCAATGAAGTGTATATCGGAGCCATCCATACGAAATTGAATGAAGAGGGCGACTTGACAGACGAGCCAACAATTGCTTTCCTTGATACTGTAGTAACTAATTTTGTGGAATTCCATAAAAAACAACAAGCAGCAAAATTAGTGTAATCCGTAAAAATGGACATGCTTTTCATATGTCCATTTTTTTGCGCGGAAAACTGCAGCTCGTACAAGTAGAAAACCCGTTCGTATGCTATAATAGCAGGTATACTTTAGGGGGTAAATATATTGTACGATTACATAAAAGGGTTAGTGACACGTGTGACACCGGAATACATTGTGCTGGAGCAGCAAGGAATCGGCTGGCAAGTGATGACGCCAAATCCCTTTGCTTTTCATGTCACGGAAGAACAGCAACAAGTGTTTACTTATTTGCATGTACGCGAAGACACACAGTTATTGATCGGTTTTAAAACGCTGGAGCAACGCGAATTATTCCGCAAGCTTATTACGGTGTCTGGAATCGGACCAAAAGGTGCACTCGCTATACTTGCGAATGGCTTACCTTCTCAAGTGGTCAGCGCAATTGAACGTGAAGATGAAGGATTTTTGGTGCAATTTCCGGGTGTCGGCAAGAAAACAGCCCGTCAAATGATTCTTGATTTGAAAGGCAAATTGCATGATTTATTCACAGAAATTGATGTGCCTGACTCAGAAGATACGTTATTGACACTTGCAGAGAGTGATGAATTGGACGAAGCAATTTTGGCGCTGTCGGCTCTTGGCTATTCGGAGCGCGAACTGAAAAAAGTACGTCCGCAGCTGGAAAAAGAAGAGCTGGACACAGAAGGGTATATGCGTTTTGCGTTAAAACTATTACTAAAACAAGGCTAAGGCGATGGAGGTGGTTCTAATGGAAGAACGCATTGTGACAAATGAAGCGACCGATTTTGACGATAGTTTTGAACAATCGCTGCGACCGCAGTTTTTACAGCAGTACATTGGCCAGCAACAGGCGAAAGATAATCTATCTATATTTATCGAAGCGGCAAAAGGACGGCAAGAAAGTTTGGATCATGTCTTACTGTATGGTCCGCCCGGGCTCGGTAAAACGACACTTGCCACAGTGATTGGCAATGAAATGGGTGTCAATGTCCGCATGACAAGTGGTCCGGCGATTGAACGTCCGGGAGATTTGGCTGCAGTTGTGTCTTCATTGGAGCCGGGTGATGTGTTGTTTATCGATGAAATTCATCGGCTGAACCGTGCAATTGAAGAAGTGCTATATCCCGCAATGGAAGATTTTTGCCTTGATATTATGGTCGGTAAAGGACCAACTGCGCGTTCTGTCCGGCTCGATCTGCCTCCATTTACACTAATCGGGGCAACAACGCGCGCCGGAGCATTGTCTGCACCGTTACGTGATCGATTTGGTGTGCCGCTGCGCTTGGAATATTATGAAGTAGAGCCGCTGACGGAAATTGTCATTCGAAGTGCGGGCTTGTTTGAAGTAGAAATCAATCCGCAAGCAGCTGTAGAACTAGCGATGCGCTCTCGTGGGACACCGCGGATTGCCAATCGTTTATTGCGGCGTGTAAGAGATTATGCGCAAGTTCGCGGCAATGGAACGATTACGCTGGATATTGCTCAAGAGGCATTAGATATGTTGCAAGTGGATAGTCATGGACTGGATCAAATCGACCATCAATTACTCCACAGTATGATTGAACGTTTCCGTGGAGGTCCAGTCGGAATTGACACGCTGGCTGCAAGTATTGGCGAAGAGTCGGTGACGATTGAAGATGTCTATGAACCGTATTTATTACAAATGGGATTTATTCAACGCACTGCACGGGGACGGATGGCTACAGAGAAAGCGTATGCGCATTTCGGCTATCCTCTGCCGCAGTGACAGATAGGAGTTAGCATGATGGATGTACAGGATTTTGATTTTGACTTACCGGAGCATTTAATCGCTCAAACCCCCCTTCTAGATCGCACGGCGAGTCGATTACTCGTCATGGATCGTGAGAATGGGGAAGTCGCACATAAGCATTTCCGTGATTTAGTCGATGAATTGGAAGCCGGCGATTTGCTCGTATTGAATGATACGAAAGTGCTTCCTGCTCGTTTAATTGGGACGAAGGAAGATACCGGTGCAACGATTGAAGTTTTATTGCTGAAGGAAAACGGTGAAGATCGTTGGGATACGCTTGTTAAACCAGCGAAGCGTGTGAAAATAGGTACCGTAGTAACATTTGGAGATGGTCGCTTACAGGCGAAGTGTACAGCGATTGGTGAGCAAGGTGGACGCGAGTTTGAATTTATCTATGACGGGATATTTTATGAGTTGCTTGATCAGCTCGGACAGATGCCATTGCCACCATATATTACGGAGTCTTTAGAGGATCAATCACGTTATCAAACCGTTTTTGCAAAAGAACGCGGATCAGCAGCCGCCCCTACAGCCGGTCTTCACTTTACGGACGAAATATTAGACACCTTGCGCAAAAAAGGTGTAGAGGTGGCATTTATTACATTGCATGTAGGACTTGGTACATTTCGTCCAGTCAGTGTGGATTCGATTGCTGATCATACGATGCATGCAGAGTATTATGTAGTTACGGAAGAAACGGCTGCACTCGTTAGACAGACAAAAGAGCGTGGTGGACGTGTCGTTGCGGTCGGTACTACATCGACACGTACGCTAGAAACGATTGCATCCGAACATAACGGAGAAGTCGTAGCAGCAAGTGGATGGACATCGATTTTCATTTTCCCGGGATATGAATTTAAAGCGATTGACGGATTAGTGACAAATTTTCATTTGCCAAAATCGACTTTATTGATGTTGTTGTCTGCATTTGCTGGTCGCAAAGCGGTATTGTCCGCATATGAAGAAGCCGTGAAAGAACAGTATCGCTTTTTCAGTTTTGGGGACGCGATGTTTATTCGTCCCGCTACAAGAAAGGAACGAGATTAATTGGCAGCTATTACGTACGAACACATTAAAACTTGTAAACAAACGGGCGCGCGTTTAGGGGTTGTTCACACGCCTCACGGTTCATTTGAGACGCCTGCTTTTATGCCCGTCGGTACACAGGCTTCTGTAAAAACGATGGCACCGGAAGAATTGAAAGCGATGGGCGCAGGCATTATTTTAAGTAATACGTATCATTTATGGTTACGTCCAGGGCATGAAATTATTAAAGAAGCAGGCGGACTGCATAAGTTCATGAACTGGGATCGTCCAATTTTAACAGATTCCGGTGGGTTTCAAGTATTCTCATTGAGTAAATTCCGTGATATTAAAGAAGAAGGCGTGCATTTCCGTAATCATATTAACGGAGATAAATTATTTTTAAGCCCTGAAAAAGCGATGGAAATTCAAAATGCACTAGGACCGGATATTATGATGGCGTTTGACGAGTGTCCTCCTTTTCCAGCGACTCATGACTATATGAAAGCGAGTGTTGAGCGCACATCGAGATGGGCGGAGCGTTGCTTGCAATCTCACCAGCGTCCGAATGAGCAAGGGTTATTCGGTATTGTGCAAGGGGGAGAATACGAAGATCTTCGCCAACAAAGTGCGAAAGATTTAGTGTCGCTCGATTTTCCTGGCTATGCAATTGGTGGATTGTCAGTAGGAGAGCCAAAAGATATTATGAATCGCGCGCTTGAATTCACGACCCCTTTACTTCCAGAAAATAAACCGCGTTACTTGATGGGGGTAGGTTCTCCCGACTCATTGATCGACGGTGCCATTCGTGGAATTGATATGTTTGACTGCGTATTGCCGACACGTATTGCACGTAATGGGACGTTGATGACGAGTGAAGGACGTTTAGTCGTGAAAAATGCAAAATATGAGCGTGATTTTGGTCCGCTTGATCCAAATTGCGACTGCTATACGTGTAAAAACTATAGCCGGGCATATATTCGTCATTTGATTCGCGCTGGGGAAACATTTGGTATCCGTTTGACGTCCTATCATAACCTGCACTTTTTGCTAAATTTAATGGAGCAAATACGTCAGGCTATTCGTGAAGATCGTTTAGGCGATTTCCGTGAAGAGTTTTTTGAGCAATACGGCTTCAACAAACCGAATGCAAAAAACTTTTAAATCAAGTATAATACATCTTGATGATGTAGGAAGGGGGAAGATATAAAATGATGGAACAATATGGTGGTATTTTCACGTTAGTAATCATGGTAGCGATTATGTGGTTTTTACTCATTCGTCCTGCTCAAAAGAGACAAAAAGCGGCGAAAGAGATGCAAAGTGCATTAAAGCGCGGAGATGAAGTGGTAACAATCGGTGGACTTCACGGCACAGTAGATGCAGTAGATGAAACATCGGTTTTCTTGCGTGTATCAGACACAACGGTTTTACGTTTTGATAAGCAAGCAGTTGGAAGAGTAATAGCAGCCTAATAAAAAGCGGTTATCTAGTGGTATGTCCATAGATTGCCGCTTTTTTGTCTGTGCGCGTATAGAATTCTGCCTGCAAGCAACACTAATCATGTAAGGAGGCAGATCGATCATGCATGAACTGTGGATCATTGGTTTCCGCACCGTGTTTCTATACGTCTTTTTATTAGTCATTTTACGAATTATGGGCAAGAGGGAAGTTGGAGAACTGGGTGTTATCGATATTGTCGTATTTATTATTATGGCCGAAGTAGCTGCTATGATTGTAGAATCTCCCGACAAGCCTATTGTGAATGGAATTTTACCTATACTTCTTTTACTTGTCATTCAATATATTTCTTCTATGATTTCATTGAAAAGTAAAAAGTTTCGGGATCTGGTAGATGGTGATCCTACCTTGATCATCAAACATGGAGAGATACAAGAACAAGAAATGCGGAAACAACGGTATAATTTAGATGATTTATTTCAGCAATTACGTGAAAAGCAAATCGCGTCGATTCATGACGTCACCTTTGCTTATTTAGAGTCATCCGGAAATTTATCAGTCTTTACGAAAGAAGACGGTTCTCCGATTGTCGGGTTAATTTTAGATGGTGAAATTCAACTTGAGCATCTTCAATTGCTCGGCAAGACGGAAAGGTGGTTAATGGATGAATTGGCGTCTAGGCAACTAACCGATATTTCTCAAATCTTTTATTGTTCATATGAGCAAGAAACGAT
Source organism: Sporosarcina sp. PTS2304 (assembly GCF_003351785.1). Taxonomy (GTDB): domain Bacteria; phylum Bacillota; class Bacilli; order Bacillales_A; family Planococcaceae; genus Sporosarcina. Next base: position 1,217,413 of record NZ_CP031230.1, on the reverse strand, counting down.
AAAAGTACAAATGAAAGAGGGTCAATAACGTTTCACTAAATTACGCAGCATCATCCAGTCAGCCTTTTTAATTTGTCTAGTGAGTAGCAATAATGCCAGCAACATAGCGGACGTAATAACACATTCTGTAAACAGGTGATATGAGCCGAGTGGAACGAAGATCGGACGAATGACGACTGTTAGAATGAATGCGATATACGTCATCGCAAACATGGAAAAACCTGTGGCTGTTGATTTGTTTTGACGCAATGTAGCGATATGCAAAAATGATGTGACGAGCACACCAAAACCGATAGCGAGAACAGCCCCTGTTTCTTGAAGTCCCGGTTGCGATGCCAGTATGAACATGACCGCAAGTTTCGCGATGCCCCCATAGACAGAGTTCATCATGCCGGCCTTGGCGTCACCAGTAGCTTGCAAAATCGAATAGAGCGGACTTTGGATGTAATAAAAGAAAAAAACCGGTGCCAATAATGTCATATAACTTCCACCGTCAACAATATGGAATAATTTTTCCGCCAATTCTTGTCCGTGAATGTAAAAAACAGTGGCGGCAAATGCACCTGTTAACGCAGATAACCGCAAAGCCAAGTGTATGCGTTCTTGCAGTTTCTTCACATTGCTCGATGCGGCAGCCCCACTCACAGCAGGCACGAGAACAACTGATAACGCATACGGAATAAATGCTGGAAATAACAGCAAAGGAATAAGTACCCCGGAAATCACTCCGTATAGTGAAGTAGCCGCTACTGTACCGACACCCGCCATACTCAGTGCCCGCAGAAAAATAATCGGTTCCAAAAACCATGTGAATGTCCCGAACAACCGACTGCCAGATGAAGGAAGCGCCACTTCAAGAATGGGCTCCATCGGGTAACGCGGTTCTTTTTCTCGTTTCTTCGGCTGGGTCTTTTGATGTTGTCGATATTTATGTAACAAATACAGTACAGAAACAACCTCTGCCAAGAACGTCACAGCCATCGCATACGCTGCATTAATCATCGGGTCTTCCGGCGCCAAAATATAAGGTAGCATCCAAGTGATCAATACAATTCGAAACACTTGTTCAATCACTTGTGCCCAAGCCGTTTCCTCTATGCGTGCGATTCCTTGGAAATACCCTCTCACTAACCCGCCAATAGCTGCCACTGGAACAATGGCGATCGCTACGTACAATGCATTGGAAGTAGCCGCATTCCCTAATAAATTGCTCGATAAATAGGGAACGAATAAAATACTCGCGGGGATAAAGACTGCCCCCGATAAAATGGTAATGAAGGTAGCTGTTTTCATCACTTGTCTTACTTGCACGGTGCCGCCTTGTGCTTTTAATTCGGCAATGACTTTCGCAAGGGCAATCGGAACCCCTAATTGTACAAGCGATAAAAAAAATACAAACGCTGGATAAGCCGTCATATAAATACCGACCGTCTCTTCTCCTGCTACCCGCATAAATTGGATTCGATAAACAAATCCGAGTAGTTTCGATAAAAATACAGCCGCCATTAAGAACATCGTCCCGCGGATAAAGGATGACAACGTAAACCACTCCTTCCCAGTTCCCTTTATATATGAAAATCCCAAATATAGTTAAGTGTATGTGGTATAATTGAGTTTATTCCGCGATAGGGGTGAAGTTGCGTTGAATGAGCAATTAAAAGAATTGTATAGTCAAGTGTTACCTGCATTGGAAAGCAAAAAAGATGAATTTAATTTTTATGGCTATGCGGATATTACGGAAGAAGCGCTGTGGGATTATTTTGTTAGTAAAAAGTGGCGAAAAAAAGACATTTCCGCCATGCGAGCTTATGAAATGATTGCGGATGTCTTCGCATTAACAGCTGCCCAGTTCATGACACATACGCAGACGGAGGCTCAACGCAACAGTAAAGACTACCCAGAGTTGAGTGAAGAAGAACGGGCGCTGCTCTTTTGGCCTAAAAAGTCGAATTGATTTGCATTTTTTGTCGTGTAGCATTTGACACAGACAACCGACTGTTTCATAATTGGTATGTTGTACAATGAGAGAACGAAGTACATAGCAGGTGCTGTGCCGCTCTAGTATATGAGGGGGAAAAGGAAATATGAAAAACAGAGGAAGGATTGTCGCGTTTTTGCTATTGATTGCTGTCTTAGCAACAACGATTTTTTCTACGACGAATCCGATTTTAAAAGACGTCAAGCTCGGCCTTGACTTGCAAGGTGGTTTCGAGGTTCTGTACCAAGTGGAACCGTTGAAAAAAGGTCAGACGATTTCGGAGTCTACTGTAGCTGATACAGCGCGCGCATTGACTAACCGAATCGACGTGCTCGGTGTCAGTGAACCAAGTATCCAGATCGAATCGAACAACCGGATTCGCGTTCAGCTAGCCGGCGTCGAAGATCAGGAATCTGCTCGTGAATTATTATCCACTCAAGCCAATCTGTCTTTCCGTGATGCGGACGACAATTTGATGCTAGACGGAAATGATTTGAAGGAAGGAAAGGCGAAAGCCAACTTCGGTGAAAACAATAATCCAGTGGTCACATTGGAAATGAAAGACCCGAATAAATTCGGTGAAGTTACGTCTCAAATTTTACAAAAGAAACCAGACAATATGTTAGTTATCTGGTTGGACTTTAAAGAAGGGGAAGACTCTTTTAAAGAAGAGGTCATGAAACCGAAACCGGCATTCATTTCCGCTCCTCGCGTAGACAAAACTATCAACTCATCGAACGTCGAAATCTCCGGTAGCTTTACTGTAGAAGAGACGAAAGAACTTGCGGGTATTTTAAACGCAGGTGCGTTGCCAGTGCATCTGGAGGAAATTTACTCTACATCTGTCGGAGCACAATTCGGTGAACAGGCGTTAGATAAGACGATATTCGCAGGAATCGTCGGCGTAAGCTTAATCTTTATCTTTATGGCACTCTACTATCGTTTGCCAGGGGTTATCGCTGTCGTCACTCTATCTGTCTATATTTACTTGATTTTACTAGTATTTACGAAAATCAACGGTGTCCTGACACTACCAGGTATCGCGGCACTGATGCTCGGTGTAGGTATGGCAGTCGATGCCAATATTATTACGTACGAGCGAATTAAAGAAGAATTGCGTGTCGGGAAATCCGTCAAGTCTTCCTTTACGGCTGGAGCGAAATCATCGTTTACAGCGATTCTGGATGCCAACGTCACGACGCTTTTAGCAGCGGTAGTGTTATTCTGGTTCGGAACTAGTTCAGTTAAAGGATTCGCGACGATGTTGATCATCAGTATTCTAGTGAGTTTCTTAACTGCAGTGTGGGGTTCTCGTTTATTGCTTGGACTACTCGTTCATAGTGGCAGTTTAGATAATAAAGTAGGTTGGTTCGGATTATCGAAGAAATCTGTACACTCTGCAGACGAAGGCTATGAAACTTTGGATCTTACAACGAAATTCGATCGTTTCGATTTCGTTCATGCGAGAAAACGCTTCTATACGATTTCTATCATTTTGCTAATTTTAGGGGCAGTTATGCTTGGTGTATTCAAGCTAAACCTCGGAATTGATTTCGCAGGTGGTACGCGCGTAGAAGTTCTTTCTACTAGTGCACTTGATGAGTCGACAGTGACTAAGCAATTAGAAGATATCGGCCATCCAACTTCGGATGTTGTTATTTCAGGTGATGAGAAGAACATTGCAGTTGCACGCTATAAAGAAGACTTTTCTCAAGAAGAAGTCAACGGCATTAAGCGTGAATTGCAAGCAATTTACGATTCAGAACCGAACGTTTCAACCGTTTCTAGTAAAGTTGGTGAAGAACTCGTACGCAACGCAATGTACGCACTCGCAATTGCTGCGCTTGGAATTATTATCTACGTAGCGTTACGTTTCGAATGGCGTATGGGTCTTGCGGCTATCATTGGCTTACTGCACGATGCATTCTTCATGATTGCAGTATTTAGTATTCTGCGTCTTGAAGTCGATATTACGTTTATCGCAGCAGTCTTGACGATTATCGGTTACTCGATTAACGATACGATCGTTACGTTCGACCGAATTCGTGAGAACTTGAATCGTTCGAAGCATATTCATAATGAAGAGGAATTAGCGTTGATCGTTAATAAGTCGTTACGACAAACTCTTGGTCGTTCAGTGAATACAGTCTTAACTGTTATATTTGTAGTCGTGGCATTGATGGCTCTTGGGGCAGAATCTATCCGTCCGTTCTCGATTGCATTGTTAATCGGTTTATTAGCAGGTACGTATTCGTCCATCTTGATCTCCGCACAGCTTTGGTTTGATATGAAAAAGAAACAAATTACGAAAGATGGCGGATTGAAAGTAGAAAAAGAGAAAAAACAATGGGGCTCAGACGAACCAGTCGTTTAAGACGTTTGGACCATAGGAAAAACAGGGTATACTTCGGTATATCCTATTTTTTTGATTGGAGGAATGATTGATCATGAAATTCCAGTGGACAGTATTACTCGGCTTATTATTCGCTGTACTGATCGCGGTATTTGCCGTTTTCAATGTAGATTCCGTACCCGTCAATTTTCTAATCAGCACTGAAATGATTCCACTCGTCCTTATTATTCTCGGCTCCGCTTTACTCGGTGCGTTAGTCAGTGGTCTATTTGCTATTTACAAATCCTACCGTAGCAATCGTCGCATCAAGGACTTAGAGCAACAATTGCAAATAAAAGAACAAGAAGTAACCGCGCAACGACAGCAAATGCAAGAAATGGAAGAGCGAATGGACGAATTGCACGGCAGAATCCCTGTAGTGGAAGCGGAAGTAATTCCACCAGAGCAACTATATTGAACGAAAACAAGCTTAGCGAGTGGAAAAACTACTCGTTTGGCTTGTTTTTTTATTTTGGAGGAGTTCTATGAGCGCATGGGTGGTTTCCATGATCAGTGTTGGGTGTTCTATGAGCGCATGAGTGGTTTCAATGATCGGTGTTGGGTGTTCTATGAGCGCATGGGTGGTTTCCATGATCGGTGTTGGGTGTTCTATGATCACTTAAGTAGATCCCATGAGCAATACATCATGTCTCACGAGCGTTAAAAAATCACAATACAATTTCATATCGTTTACTTTCCGTCTCTCGCTCGATTCGCTATACTACTAGAAGAGGATGTGAGAGTATTGATACAATCGAAAAAAAGATGGCAAATTGAGCGTCCCGATGAACAAATCGTGGCACAGCTCACTCGGGATTTGAAGATTTCTACAATGATTGCAAAGATTCTTGTAGCGCGTGGCGTGACAACGAGTGAACGAGCGACAGCTTACTTAGAGATGGATGAATCCAATTTGCATGATCCTTTTTTATTATATGGAATGGACACCACTGTTGAATTAATTAAACAAGCAATCGCAGATCAGCAGCAAATTACAATATATGGTGATTATGATGGTGATGGTGTTACTAGCGTGACCGTACTCACTACCGCACTGGAGCGACTACAAGCGAAGGTGAATTTTGCGATTCCGAATCGTTTTGATCATGGTTATGGACCAAATAAAGACTATTTTGCTCAACTGCATTCAGAAGGAACGGAATTGTTGATTACAGTAGATAACGGAATTTCAGGATTGGAAGAAGTAACATTTGCGAGATCGCTCGGGATGAGTGTTATTGTGACCGATCACCATGAAATGGGAGAAGAACTACCAGCAGCAGATGCGGTAATTCATCCGCGTCATCCGCAAGGTCAGTATCCGTTTGGCGAACTGGCAGGTGTAGGGGTGGCATTTAAGTTAGCTACTGCATTACTTGGGGAGCCGCCACTAGATTTACTCGAGTTTGTGGCGATTGGAACGGTAGCCGACTTAGTTCCACTGCGAGACGAAAATCGCTACATGGTGAAAGAAGGAATTCGTAGATTGCGTCGCTCCAAACGTCCGGCGATTCGTGCTTTGATGCAAGTGAGCGGGCATGAACAAGCGATGTTGACTGAAGAGACGATCGGCTTCACAATTGGTCCTCGTCTGAATGCGCCAGGACGTTTAGGAGATGCAGATCCTGCTGTTCATTTATTGAAATCAGAAGATGATCAGCAAGCTCTTGGTATTGCAGAAGCATTGAATGAATTGAATAAAGAACGGCAAGAATTAGTGAAAGAAATTGCGAAAGAAGCAGAAGAGCAAGTAGTTATACGCTATGGTGATAATATTCCACTAGTATTCGTCATTGACGGAGAAGACTGGAATCCGGGAGTCGTTGGAATCGTCGCTTCTCGTTTAACGGAGAAGTATTATCGTCCATCGATTATTTTATCGGTCGATCAAGAAACGGGTATTGCGAAAGGGTCTGCGCGTAGTATTGAAGGATTCGATTTGTTTAAAGAACTATCAAAGAACAAAGATATTTTGCCGCATTTCGGTGGTCATGAAATGGCTGCGGGGATGTCGTTGAAAATTGAAGATGTTGAACTATTACGTACTCAATTGAATGAACAGGCGAAAGAAGTGTTAACTGAAGACTTACTGCAACCGAAGCTGTCAATCGATGTGCCCCTGACACTGGATGAAATCGATATTGCATCGATAGAAGCGCTAGAAATGATTCGGCCGTTCGGTATGGGATTCCCGAAACCTGTCTTTCTATTAGAACAGTTGGATACCATTTCCACGCGAAAAATTGGAGCGTCTAAAGATCATTTGAAATTAGAACTTGGTGATGGGGACGAGCGATTAGATGCCATTTATTTTGGTGCCGGAGCGCTTGCAGATGAAATGGCGCCTCAAAGTAAATTGAGTTTGACAGGCGATTTGCAGATCAATGAATGGAATGGCCGCAAGAAAGCGCAGTTGCTCGTCGAGGATGTGAAGTGTGACGAGTGGCAATTATTTGATTATCGCGGGGTACGTGATCCAGCAAGATGGTTGCCGATGATTCCTGACAAATCTATGTTCATCGCATTTACAGAACAAGCTATGCAACATTTCGCTCCTTTTCTGAATGGATTTTCGATAGTGCTCGCAGGCAAAGACGAATTGGCTCTTTCAGCTTCTATTGTGCTACTAGATATGCCACCAGACCAAGACCAACTCGAATATGTGATCCGAGCGACTCAGCCGGATCGAATGTATTTGCATTTATATGTACATGATTCGATGTATTTCGAAAAAATGCCAGACCGAAAACAGTTTGGGTGGTATTATAGTTTTTTAAAGCAGCGTGGGCATTTTGACATACAAAATCAACTAGATGTTCTTTCAAAACATAAAGGTTGGAAAAAAGACATGATTAAATTCATGACAAAAGTGTTTTATGAGCTAGAATTTGTTACACTAGAGAATGGTGAGGTTACGATGCTAGACTCTGCAGAAAAGCGGGATTTAGCGGAAGCGCCGTCATATAAAAAACGCCAACAGCAAATAAAATTAGAAGAGTTGCTTCTTTATGCACCTTATCAGGACTTGAAGAATGTATTTAACTCTTTACGGACGATCGATGCTGTTGAGGAGGAATAACTGTGGATTTAAAGAACTTTGTAACGATTGTGGATGACTATCCAAAACCAGGTGTTAGTTTTAAAGATATTACAACTATTATGGATAATGGAGAAGCGTATAAATATGCGACAGATCAAATCGTCGAATACGCGAAAGACTTGGACGTCGATATTATTGTCGGTCCCGAAGCGCGTGGATTTATCATCGGTTGTCCAGTGGCCTATGCGCTTCAAGTTGGATTTGCTCCTATTCGTAAACCAGGAAAATTACCTCGTGAAACGATTTCAGTTTTTTACGATTTAGAGTATGGACAAGATGAGTTAACTATTCACAAAGATGCGATTAAACCGGGACAACGCGTATTAATTGTCGATGATTTACTTGCTACGGGCGGAACGGTCGGTGCTACAGTAGAGCTAGTTGAAAAACTTGGCGGAGTAGTAGTAGGTTGTGCATTTTTAATTGAGCTTACATACTTAAATGGACGTGAGAAGTTAAAGAATCATGATATCCGTGCGTTAATTACTTATTGATGACAGAATCCTTCGCATAATGCGGAGGATTCTTGCTATATACGATAGGCTTTGCGTTTGATATGCTTTACATATAGGTGATAGTATACATATAATAGGAAAAATATTTATCTGAATATTTCGGAATAGGTTGAAAGGGGTAAAAGTATGGCGAAGAATCAAGACCTGACGGAACAAGATATATTTGAGCTTGTCGCCAAGTACATGAACGAAGAACATGTCGATTTTATCAAGAAAGCATTTGTCGTTGCGAAAGCTTCCCATGAGGGTCAGTTTAGAAGTTCAGGTGAACCGTATATCAACCATCCGATCCAAGTGGCTGGTATTTTAGCAGAACTTCAAATGGATCCTGAAACAGTCGCAGCCGGCTTCTTGCATGATGTCGTCGAAGATACAGAAGTGAGTCGCGAAGACATTATTCGTGAGTTTGGTGAAGAAGTGGCGATGCTTGTAGATGGCGTCACCAAATTGGATAAACTGAAATTTAGATCGAACGAAGAAAAGCAGGCGGAAAATCACCGTAAAATGTTTATCGCGATGGCGCAAGATATCCGTGTCATCTTGATCAAACTAGCGGATCGCCTTCATAATATGCGAACTTTGAAACATGTGCCCGCAGCGAAGCAACGACGCGTATCAGAAGAAACATTGGAAATATTTTCTCCGTTAGCGCATCGACTGGGAATCTCCACGATCAAATGGGAACTAGAGGATATCGCACTACGTTACTCCAACCCACAGCAATATTACCGAATCGTTAATTTAATGAAGCAAAAGCGTACAGAACGTGAACAGTATTTGAAAGATGTCATGAGCCAAATGCGCGTAGAGCTTGATAATATGGGGATAGAAGCTGAAATACACGGCCGTCCTAAGCACTTGTATTCCATTTATCAAAAAATGGTCATTCAAAAAAAAGAGTTTACGGAAATCTACGACTTGCTGGCGGTCCGAATTGTCGTTAAGAGTATTAAAGACTGCTATGCGGCGCTCGGAATTATTCATACATTATGGAAACCGATGCCTGGCCGTTTTAAAGATTATATTGCCATGCCGAAGCAAAATCTTTATCAATCGATTCATACAACAGTAGTAGGACCGGCTGGAGATCCGCTAGAAGTGCAAATCCGTACAGAAGAAATGCATCGAATCTCTGAGTTCGGTGTAGCTGCACACTGGGCGTATAAAGAAGGCAAGACCACGGCGAATACTTCGAACGATATTGACTCGAAACTGACGTGGTTCCGTGAAATATTGGAAATTCAAAACGAGTCTTCCAATGCGCAGGAATTTATGGAGTCGTTGAAATTTGATTTATTCTCTGATATGGTCTATGTGTTTACACCGGATGGAGATGTAGTGGAATTGCCGACAGGTTCTGTGCCAATCGACTTTGCCTATCGTGTACATTCAGAAGTAGGAAACCGGACGACTGGCGCGAAAGTGAATGGGAAAATCGTACCGCTTGATTCACCGCTTTCTACCGGTGATATCGTAGAAATACTTACATCCAAGCAATCATTCGGCCCGAGCCGGGATTGGTTAAAACTGGCGCATACATCGCAAGCGAAAAATAAAATCCGCCAATATTTTAAAAAGCAACTGCGCGATGAAAATATTGACAAAGGCAGTGAAATGGTAGAACGCGAATTGAAGTCACAGGAATACGATGCCAAAGAAACGTTAAGCCATGATAATATACAACGGACAATTGATAAATTCAGTTTTGCGTCAGAAGAAGATATGTATGCTGCGGTTGGGTCGGGCGGAATTACTGCCCAGCAAGTAGTGAACCGTTTAGCAGAGCGGATGCGGAAAGAACGCGAAAAGAAAGAAACGATTGATAAAATTGTTTCTGATATGAAAACTCCGCAACCGACGAAGCAGACAGAATCCGGTGTAATAGTAAAAGACATTGACAATATGCTCATACGTATTTCAAAATGTTGTAATCCGGTGCCAGGCGACGAAATTATCGGTTTTATAACTCGAGGACGTGGCGTTTCTGTTCACCGCACGGATTGTCCGAATGTTTTGGCTGATCCAGAACATCAGGAACGAATGATTGATGTGAAATGGGCATTACAGGACGATGATACCCGGAAGGAATTCCAAGTGGATATCGAAATTTCTGCATTCGATCGACAAGGTTTACTAAACGAAGTCATGATGGTCGTAGCCGAAATGAACACACCGATTATTGCAGTGAGCGGAAAAGCCGATAAAGACGATATTGCACATATTCATATGTCCATCAAAATTCAAAATATTACACATTTACAGCGAACAGTTGATAAAATCAAACAAATTAAAGATATCTATTCTGTAGAGCGTGTAATGAATTAAAAGGGGGAGCTGACATGCGGGTACTTTTACAGCGGGCAAAACATGCGTCTGTAACAGTCGATGAGGAAATCGTTGGCTCTATTGACACAGGCTATGTATTATTAGTTGGAATCACGCACGAAGATAGGGAAGCAGATGCGGAGTATATAGCAAAAAAAATTGCGGGTCTTCGAATTTATGAAGATGAAGAGGGCAAGATGAATCGCTCGATCGACGAGGTCGATGGTGCAATTTTGTCCGTTTCCCAGTTTACGCTGTACGGCAATGTTCAAAAAGGCAGACGCCCAAGTTTTATTGAAGCGGCTAGGCCTGAACACGCGGAGCCACTTTGGCAACACTTCAATGAACAGCTTCGTGCGCACGGATTAGTAGTAGAAACAGGGACGTTCGGTGCGATGATGGACGTTCAGCTTACGAATGACGGCCCCGTCACATTGCTTATTGAATCAAAGTAATATATTCGCTAAAAAAGTTGACAGGTCGGGTGCTTACGACTAACATAGAGACTAATCGAATAAATAATTGTACCGTTGATATGGAAAATAACTTTGCATATGGCTGGAAAGAGAACAGGGGACGTGGCTGAAATTCCCTGACAGAACGACAAAGTGAATAACACCATGGAGGATTCATGTTGAAACTAGTAGGCATGGACGGAACCGGCCGTTATCCGGATTCGAGTGGGCACGTAATGTGTCAATTTGGGTGGAACCGCGGAAGCTACAAGCTCTCGTCCCTAGTTTTTTTAGGGACGGGAGTTTTTTTATGTTTTCCAAGTATCCCCCTCATACAATGAAAGGAGTCTTATTTATGAACTTTAAAGTCCCCCGCGGAACACAGGATATTTTACCTGATGCATCTTGGAAGTGGCAACGCATTGAAAAAATCGCTCGTTCGATTTGCGATGTCTACAACTATAAAGAAATCCGCACACCTATTTTTGAGCAAACTGAACTATTCCAACGCACAGTCGGTGATACGACGGATATCGTGCAAAAAGAAATGTACACATTCACCGACCGTGGCGATCGTTCGATGACATTGCGCCCGGAAGGAACAGCGCCCGTTGTCCGTTCATTCGTTGAAAATAAAATGTTCGGCTATGCAGATCAACCGGTAAAATTGTATTATACTGGTCCGATGTTCCGCTATGAGCGTCAACAAGCAGGCCGTTACCGTCAATTCGTTCAATTCGGTGTAGAAGCTATCGGCAGTGACGATCCTGCAATTGATGCGGAAGTCATTGAACTTGCGATGACTATTTACAAACGTTCGGGTTTATCTGATGTGAAGTTAGTGTTGAATTCACTTGGAGATAAAGAATCCCGTACGGCTCACCGTGATGCACTCGTTGCACACTTTAGTCCGAATATCGAGGAGTTCTGTTCAGATTGTCAAAATCGTTTAGAGAAAAACCCTTTACGTATTTTGGACTGTAAAGTGGATCGAGAGCATCCGTTGATGAAAGCGGCTCCTTCATTAGCAGACTTCCTCAATGAAGAATCCTCCGCCTATTTTGAAAAAGTGAAGCACTATTTAGACCTAGCAGGAATCGAGTATGAATATGATCCAAATCTTGTACGTGGTCTGGACTATTATAATCATACAGCTTTTGAAATTATGAGTACGTCCAAAGGCTTTGGTGCCATTACCACACTTTGCGGCGGTGGACGCTATAACGGACTAACGGAAGAAATCGGTGGACCTGCTGCACCTGGTATCGGCTTTGCGCTCAGTATTGAACGTCTCTTGCTTGCACTTGAAGCAGAAGATAAAGCGTGGACAGACGAACCATCGTTAGACGTATATTTGGTGACACTGGGTGATCAAGCACGCGCGAAAGGGTTCGAACTACTCGGCAAACTGAGAGAAAACGGACTGCGCAGTGAAATGGATTATATGAATCGTAAAATTAAAGCACAAATGAAATCTGCTGATCGTCTGCAAGCGAATTACGTCGTCGTTATTGGCGAAGAAGAAGTGTTGGAAAATGTAGTTCAGCTAAAAGATATGACAGCGGGACAGCAAAAGAAAGTGTCAATAGATGAACTATTCGACGAGCTAAAATAAAAAGATTGAATTTACTATACGAGTAACTTAAAGAAAGGTAGTGCAACCACTATGCAACGCACACATTACTGTGGAAACTTAACTGAACAGCAAATTGGCCAAGAAGTAACTCTTCAAGGATGGGTACAAAAACGCCGTGATCTTGGAGGACTGATATTTATCGATGTCAGAGACCGTGCAGGAATCGTACAAACGGTTTTCAATCCTAATATTTCTAAAGAAGCTTTAGAAATCGCAGAAACATTGCGTAATGAATACGTAATTGAAGTGAAAGGCCTCGTTATTGAACGCGAAGAACGCACAAAAAATCCTAACATCTCAACAGGTGCAATCGAAGTACAAGTCGTCGAATTAACAATTATTAATGAGTCGAAAAACCCGCCATTCACAATTGAAGACGATACAGACGTCAACGAAGAAACGCGTTTGAAATACCGTTACTTGGATCTGCGACGTCCGGAACTGGCGAAAGTGTTCAAGATGCGCTCAGACATTACAAAAACCGTACGGAACTTTTTAGACGATGAAGGGTTCTTAGAAGTTGAAACACCGATTCTTACGAAATCTACACCTGAAGGCGCACGTGACTATTTAGTGCCAAGCCGTGTGCATGAAGGGGAATTTTATGCATTGCCACAGTCACCGCAACTATTTAAACAACTATTGATGGTATCTGGTTTCGACCGCTATTACCAAATTGCCCGCTGTTTCCGTGATGAGGATTTACGTGCAGACCGCCAGCCGGAATTCACACAAATCGATATGGAAATGAGTTTCATGTCAATTGAAGATATTTTGGAACTCAATGAACGTTTAATTCAAAAAGTAATGAAAGATGTTAAAGGTGTGGATATCGAAGCGCCGTTCAAGCGTCTCCCATACGATGAAGCGATGAGCCGTTTTGGTTCCGATAAGCCGGATACACGTTTCGGTATGGAATTAACAGACGTCTCGGACATTGTAAAAGATTCTTCATTCAAAGTATTCACAGGTGCAGTGGAAACAGGCGGTCAAGTTAAGTTGATCAATGTAAAAGGTGCTGCAGAAAAGTATTCACGTAAAGACATCGATGCACTTGGTGAATTTGCGAAAGTGTACGGTGCTAAAGGGCTGGCTTGGTTAAAAGTAACAGAAGACGGATTCAACGGTCCAATCGCTAAATTTTTCGACGGAGAAATCGGAGAAGCATTAAAAGCAGCAGGACAAGGGGAAACAGGAGATTTATTCCTCTTTGGAGCAGATAAGAAATCTGTTGTTGCAGACTCATTAGGCGCATTGCGTTTGAAACTAGGCAAAGACCTTGAGCTAATCGATCAGTCTCAATACAACTTCTTGTGGGTTACTGAATGGCCTTTATTCGAATACGATGAAGAAGACGGCCGTTATTACGCAGCCCACCATCCATTCACGATGCCTGCAGACGTAAAGCAATTGACTGAGAATCCAGAAAAAGTAAAAGCACAAGCGTATGACTTAGTATTGAACGGGTATGAACTAGGTGGCGGATCATTGCGGATTTATCAACGGGAAGTTCAAGAAGCTATGTTCAAGGCTCTTGGATTTACAGAAGAACAGGCACGCGAGCAATTCGGATTTTTATTAGATGCATTCGAATATGGAACACCTCCACACGGCGGAATCGCATTTGGACTAGACCGCATCGTGATGTTACTTGCAGGATCTACTAACTTGCGCGATACTATTGCATTCCCGAAAACGGCTAGTGCAAGCGACTTATTAACCGAGGCTCCGAGCATAGTTGACGAAGCGCAGTTAAAAGAACTTGGTATAAAAGTGGTAGCTGAACCTGTTAAAAAGTGAGGAACCAACCATTTTTCAAACACTTTATTCAAATTGATTGAATTATAAAATAGCATGTGATAAGATAAAGATAGTAAAAGTCCTGAGGTGTTCGTCATTTGTAAATTAGCATTGACCCAACATCAAATCGTCGGGAGTCTGAGTTATAACCCAGCTGGCATGCCTTTAACCGGGACGTCAAAAGTGTTATATAGGACACCCACCTGCTTTTAGCGGGTTCAAAGCGATATTCAAAGACGGCACAGTCGGGATTTTACTTTCTATCAAACTTCCAAACCTTCTCGCAACTATAGCGAGAAGGTTTTTTAGACTTTATTAAACCAAAAGTGGCATGCGCCGTATAGACTCGACAGGCGTTGGAATCTTGGCAATAAAGGCGTTCTTTGCCTTTACTGCCAAGATGAAACGACCCGAGAGTCTGGCGCATGCCACTAGCCGAAACCAAAAGTGGCATGCGCCGTATAGACTCGACAGGCGTTGGAATCTTGGCAATAAAGGCGTTCTTTGCCTTTACTGCCAAGATGAAACGACCCGAGAGTCTGGCGCATGCCACTAGCCGAAACCAAAAGTGGCATGCGCCGTATAGACTCGACAGGCGTTGGAATCCTGACCGACAAAGGTGCGCTCAATGAAAATTTCCTTTATAATTAAAACTAAACGACAACAAAGGATGGATGGTATGTTACATCAATTTTCAAGAAATGAATTATCTATAGGAGTAGAAGGCGTCGAGCGAATGAAAGGGAAGACAGTCGCGATTTTAGGCGTCGGAGGGGTCGGCTCTTTTGCAGCAGAAGCTTGTGCTCGTACCGGTATCGGTCGGATTATTTTAGTCGATAAAGACACAATCGATATTACTAATATTAATCGCCAATTAATGGCATACCTTTCAACAGTAGGTCAATCTAAATCAGCTGTCATGAAAGAACGTATCGCGGATATTAATCCCGAATGTGAAGTAATTGATCTACATATGTTTTACACAGAAGAAACAGCAGAAGAATTTTTTTCGTACAAGCCCGATTATGTTATTGATGCATCGGATACGATCAGTTTTAAAATTCACTTGATTCAGCAATGTTTAGAACGTGGAGTCAAAGTAATTTCAAGCATGGGAGCTGCCAATAAAACTGATCCGACCCGTTTTCAAATTGCCGATATTTCTAAAACGCATACAGATCCACTTGCTAAAGTAATGCGTCTGCGTTTGCGCAAACTTGGCATTCCAAAGGGAGTACCTGTTGTATTCTCCGATGAAAGCCCGATCGTCGTACGGGAAGATGTTGTTGGAACAGTAGGAAATCCCGATGCGGCGATTCGAAAAGCGAAAATGCCACCTGCTTCAAACGCATTTTGTCCATCGGTCGCTGGTTTAATTCTCGCCAGTTGGGTATTAAATGATATAGTGGCTGATATTCCAGTCGAACGTGTTAATGATGCCAAATAAAGGAGAGATAGCTGATGGATGCAATTCAAATGATCATCAACGGTCAATGGGTCGGCTCGGACTTACCTACGATCGATGTAATCAATCCTGCGACAGGTGAAACGATCGCAACCGTACCAAAAGGAGGAGCGGGCGAAGCGGCTCAAGCCGTAGACGCTGCTTCTGAAGCGCTTGCTGAATGGTCTTGTCGTTCGGCATATGAACGCAGTGCTTTACTTATGAAATGGCATGCGTTAATTGAACAGCACGAAGATCGTCTCGCAAAAACCATGACTACAGAGCAAGGCAAACCGTTTGCAGAGGCGCTAGGGGAAATGCGTTATGCAAATGGTTTTATTAGTTGGTATGCGGAGGAAGGAAAGCGAGTATATGGAGAAACGATTCCTGCCTCACAATCCACAAAGCGTTTATTCGTGCACAAACAACCAGTAGGGATAGTGGCAGCCATTACCCCTTGGAATTTCCCGGCTGCTATGATTACGCGTAAAGTCGGTCCGGCACTTGCGGCGGGTTGTACCGTTGTGTTGAAGCCCGCTTCTCAGACGCCGTTAACCGCAATTCGTCTCGTAGAATTAGCAATAGAAGCAGGAATTCCAAATGGCGTGATCAATGTAGTAACCGGGAGTGCGAGTGAGATTTCACGTGAATGGCAAGCTGATGAACGTGTACGTAAGTTAACATTTACCGGATCTACAGAGGTGGGAAAAGAGCTGATGAAGGGTGCAGCGGACACTATGAAGAAAATTTCACTTGAGCTCGGTGGACATGCACCCGCAATCGTTATGGCTGATGCAGACTTAGATAAAGCCGTAGAAGGCGTCATGGCTGCAAAATTCCGAAACGCTGGACAGACGTGCGTTTGTGCCAATCGAATTTACGTCCATCATTCGATTGCAGAAGAATTTACGAAGCGAATCAGTGAACAGGCGAAAGCATTAAAAGTTGGAAATGGCTTAGAAGAAGATGTCAAAATAGGCCCGCTCATTGACGAATCTGCGGTGGGAAAGGTAGAAGAACATGTGTCGGATGCAGTTGCTAAAGGAGCTATCGTACTGACAGGCGGTGAAGCGCTCGAAGGTCTGTTTTATGCGCCGACTGTACTAAAAGACGTAACAGATGATATGTTATGCATGAAAGATGAGACGTTTGGTCCGGTCTTGCCAGTGACGCAGTTTGAAACGACTGAAGAAGTAATCGGGCGTGCGAATGATACAATATATGGCTTGGCGGCATATGTCTTTACTGAAAATATTACACAAGGCATACAAGTATGTGAAGCGCTTGACTATGGGATCGTCGGATTGAACGATGGACTTCCGTCTGCTCCTCAAGCACCATTTGGAGGATTTAAACATAGTGGGCTTGGCCGTGAAGGCGGACACCAAGGAATGGATGAATATTTGGAAGTAAAATATATTTCCCTCGGCTTATGAGATGAAAAAGCAGAAAGGATCAGTTCATCCTTTCTGCTTTTTTTATTTCATTTGAACATCTCGCAAAATACCGTTGCCGTCCCGCACTTTAAAATGTGCAGTAGTGGTGACATCTTGCCAACTATCCGCTACTACCCGATGCCCCTTTTTAGGAACATAAAAGCGATCCAGACCGAAGTTCACAATGTAGTGATCACTTTCTCTGTATTCGCGTTCAGTCGTCTGTGGGAGCCAGCCGGCTAAATAGACACCTTCAGTAGGTTGTTTTTCGCTTAGAGAAACTAGCTGATCGACTCCATTCTTTTTTTCCAAGATGCCAAAGACTTTGGTCT